>JAUHXX010000117.1 GCA_030426825.1 Bacteroidia bacterium
TCTGGATTCAAAGGAATTGAAAATGTTCTTAATTCTCTTTTGAAATACAAGTCTAGTTCTTCAATCAATCTTTTTATGATCTCTGGAAGATTTTCAGAATTTACCATCTCATTTTGATCTTCAAATTGCAGATAAATGAGTTGGTCAGCTTCTAATTTTGCTGTTAAAACTCCAATTGGCGTATTGATGAAATAGCTTTTAATTTCTGTGGATGACATATGAATTGGCTTGTGAAAGCGAAGTAACAACTAAGTCGTTGATGCATAAATGAGCTGGTAGATTGGTCGCGTAATAAACAAGTTCAGCAATGTCTTTTGCCAACATAGGTTGATAACCTTCGTAAGCCTTGTCAGCCTTTTCTTTATCCCCGTGAAAACGAACGGTAGAAAACTCTGTATTTGCCGCTCCCGGGGCTATTTGAGTTACTTTAATCCTATCTTTTAATAAATCCAAGCGCATTCCTTTAGTGATGGCATCAACTGCATGTTTTGAAGCGCAATAAACATTTCCATTTGGATATACTTCTTTTCCAGCTGTTGAACCAATATTAATAATGTGACCGTTTTGTCGAGCTACCATTCCCGGAATAACGGCTTTTGATACATACAAAAGCCCTTTTACATTGGTATCTATCATTTTGTCCCAGTCTTCGGTTGAACCGTCCTGAATAGGGTCTAAACCTGATGCCAACCCCGCATTGTTTACCAGAACATCAATATTTTTAAAATTATTACTCAACCCTTGAATTGCAGTGTTTACTTCATGCTCATTTCGCACATCAAAACACAAGCTTTCAACGTTGATCTTGTGTTGGCCTTCTAAATCAGATTTTAAAGACTCAAGGCGCTCCTTTCTTCTTCCTGTAATAATGATATCATGACCATTTTTAGCAAATAGTTCGGCCGTTGCTTTTCCAAATCCGGCTGTTGCCCCTGTAATCAGTACAATCTTTTTCATAGAAATGAGAATAAATTATTATGTGGATAAATCTAATAATATTATCACCTCGTTTCATTTAAGAACTATTATTTTTAAGGCAAAAATGACTAAATGAGTTCTATACAATTTGAGATACAAAACGGGGTTGCAATTATTCGATTAAATCGACCAGAAGTATTTAACAGCTTTAATAAAGAAATGGCTTTGTCACTTCAAACTCGGTTAGACGAGTGTGATGCAGATGATGCTGTACGTGCAATTTATATTATTGGTGAAGGAAAAGCCTTTTGCGCAGGTCAAGATTTGCAAGAAGTTACTGATCCTAATGGACCAGAATTAACCTCTATCGTAAGAGATCATTACAATCCTATCATTGATCGTATTCGAAATATAGAAAAGCCGATTGTTGGAGCGGTGAATGGAGTAGCTGCAGGAGCAGGGGCAAACATTGCATTGGCTTGTGACATTTGCGTGGCAACTGAATCAGCAAGTTTTATTCAAGCTTTTAGTAAAATAGGTTTGATTCCAGATTCAGGAGGAACATTTACTTTGCCAAGATTGGTAGGTATGCAAAAAGCGGCTGCTCTGATGATGTTAGGAGATAAAGTTGGAGCTGCAGAGGCTGAAAGTTTAGGAATGATTTACAAGTATTTTTCTGATGACACCTTTGCTGAAGAGTCATTAAAAATTGCTCAGAAACTGGCTAAAATGCCAACGAAAGGAATTGGTTTAACGAAGAGAGCGCTTAATTTATCAATGATTTCAGACTTAGATACGCAATTGAAAGTAGAAGAAGAATTGCAAACGATTGCAGGTGGTACGCATGATTATAATGAAGGCGTTGCTGCATTTTTAGATAAAAGGAAACCTGAGTTTAAAGGGAGTTAGTAAATAGTTAATTTGTGATTAGTTAATTAGAAATGAACGACTTTAATCACCAATCACCAATCACCAATCACCAATCTCTCGAAACTAAATGAATAAGATAGCTATCATATTGTTCCTAACTCTTAACACTGCAATTTCTATTGGTCAAGGAAGGGTTGATGGATTTCTTAAAGGAAAAAGGAATCTCGATATTGCTTTGGGTGCCAATGCAGAATTGAATCCAAAATTCTATGCAGGTTATAATCTGATAAATCTGCCAAGAACCATTGTGAGTGCTAATGCTTTTTTCGCTTATGGCATCACAAACAATTTAGATGTAAATCTTTCTATCCCTTTTATAAGTGTGAATGGGGTAGAAAATAATATTCAGGATATTGCTTTATTCTTAAAATTTCAATACGCTCAACTAAAAATTGCGGATGGCAAAAAAGGAAAAATCAACTTCTTGATTGCTGGAGGGTTTTCATCCAATATTACCAATTATCAAACAGAAGGTGGATCAGCAATCGGTCAACAGGCCAAAGTGCTTGATATTAGACCAGTTATTCACTATCAGGCTAATTCTGGTTTTTTTGCAACAATTCAAGGAGGATATAATTATAAATTTGATCCGGTTCCTAATGCCACGGTTTTTGCTGCAAAATTTGGATTAGCTCGAGCTACGTGGTACGCCGATATCTGGTATGACGGACAAATAGGAATAGGGGGTACAGATTATCTAGGAGCCCCCTCACTTTCAACTTTCAGGCATTTGGGGGTTGATTATCACAAGATTGGCGGAACATTTTACAAACCAATAAATGATAAATTAGGTATTTATGGAGGTGCTTCATACATGCTGGCAGGTCGAAACATTTCAAAAGGAGTAGGATTAAGCCTTGGATTAGTATTTAAACCCAATATCAAACGGAAAAAAATAACAGAAGAATGAAAATTTCAGTACTAGGAGCCGGTTCAATGGGATCGGGAATTGCACAAGTTGCCTCACAATCAGGACACGAAGTTGTTTTGGCAGATACGAATCAAGAGGCCTTGGATAAAGCAAAAGCTAAGTTGGCAAAGGTGATGGCAAGACTTGTTGAGAAAGGAAAATTTGGACAGGATGTTTCGGATGCCATTCAGAACCGAATTACTTATTCCACTAGCATGAATGATTTTACCGGTTCAGGAATGGTGATAGAAGCCATTATTGAAAATCTTGAAATCAAACAAAAAGTATTCAAAACCATTGAAGGAATTGTAGATGAAAACTGCATCCTAGCTACAAATACTTCTTCACTATCAGTAGCTTCAATTGCGGCAGCGGTGGAAAAATCGGATCGAGTAATTGGAATTCACTTTTTTAATCCAGCGCCTTTAATGCCATTGGTTGAAATTATTCCAGCTGTTCAAACTGCTGACAGCACAAGCAAAATTGCTAGAGATTTAATTGATTCTTGGAAAAAGGTGACGGTACTGGCTAAAGATACACCTGGTTTTATAGTTAACCGTGTGGCGCGTCCTTTTTACGGAGAAGCATTGAAAATTTATGAAGAAGGTGTTGCTGATTTTGCAACAATTGATTGGGCAATGACTGAGCTGGGTGGTTTCAGAATGGGACCATTCACTTTAATGGATTATATCGGAAATGATATTAATTATACAGTGACCGAAACTGTTTTTGCAGCCTTTTATTATGATCCAAGATACAAGCCATCATTCACCCAAAAAAGGCACTCTGAAGCAGGTTGGTATGGGAGAAAATCGGGTAGAGGATACTACAGTTATGCAGAAGGAACGGAATTACCTAAACCCAATACGGATAAAATAGTAGGTGAAGAAATTCTGAATAGAATTTTGGTCATGCTGATTAATGAAGCGGTTGATGCTGTATTCTTGAATATCGCATCTCCAGAAGATGTTGACTTAGCAATGACTAAAGGAGTGAATTATCCTAAAGGATTGCTTTCTTGGGCCAATGAAATTGGTTTAGAAAAAGTATTAAATCAATTGGATGAATTACATCAAGAATATGGTGAAGATCGATACAGACCTTCCGTTTTATTGAGAAGAATGGTTAGAGAAGGAAAGACTTTCTTTTAAGAAGAATTAATATTTTTTTTAAACCTCAATTCGCTTATTAATAGTGGGTTGAGGTTTTTTTTATGCAATAAAATCAAAGATGTCGGGTTACTTATTTGAACTGTTCTACATCAAGAATTGACAACTAAAAACACTGACATATGAAAAATATCATCTTAACAATCACAGTTTTGTGCGTTACAGGACTTTTCGCTCAATCTGATTATCCAATTTATAAAAATGTTCAATTTTCCGAAGCTTTTAATTGGGACAAAATGAATGAATCCGACTTTTTAGTTCCCTCACCATTTGCTAAACCAGATTTAAGGATTCCTAAGCCGATCGATTTTGACAAATATGACGTGAAATCTATTACTTACTACTATTCTCAAAATAAATCCAATCCTAATTTTGGACAAACTAAACTTAGTAATGAACGTTACGAGAAGCTAATTGCAACCTACCCTGAATTAGTATCAAAAGATATTCAATGGTCAACAAAAGTTCAAAATGTTTGTGATAACAACGAATGCGCAGAAGAGCTTTTTCACGGTTTTGTGGTTTCGCTCCAACCTAAAGAAAAGCTGGTTGAAGAAATAAAATCGCCACTGGGTCATGATCAATTAGAAGATCAATCCTTCAGATTTAAAGGAGAACAGGAAAACGTCATTATTGGTAAAGATGGAACAAAAATATTAATTCCTGCCAATGCCTTTGTTGATGGTAGGGGAAGGGTCGCTCAAGGGAATTTAACCTTAAAATTGAAAGAGGCCATTCATTTAGAAGATATTGTCTTGGCCAATTTAAGTACAATGACGAGTTCTGGAGAGGTATTGATGTCAAAAGGCATGATCAAAGTAGAAGCTTACAAGGGTAAATATGCCTTGCAACTTGCTAAAGACAAGTCATTAACCATTGAAGTGCCTACGAAATTTGAAGAAGGATACAGTTATTATAAAGGAGAGAATTCAAAAGGTGACCTGACATGGACAGAGCCTGTACCCATTGAAAAGAATCCACAAGTGAACATGAATGAGGTAAACATGAAAAAATGGGGATTCAAATATACCACCAAACCTTACGTTGAAAAAGTAGGCGATACAGACGGATTAGATTCATTGGTTGTTCATATGTGGAATAGAGACGTGTATTTTACCAAAGATGATTTTAGTATTGAATCTGCAGTGGGAAGTGGCGTAATGGCTAAGGTGGCTCGGAAAATGGAAAAATGGTTTAAGAAAAACGAATTTGATTTTGATGATGTTGCTAATAAATTCTATGGTTCGGCCTGGTATTCTTCTAAGTTGCTTCCTTTTCTTTGGAAACCCATGCGTTGGGATGGTATAACTACCGTTCGCGAACGAGATACAAGTGAGGTGGGTAATGTTTTAGCCATGAATGAATTAGGTTGGGCGAACATAGATTGTCTTGCTCGGAATAAACACACCGTGTATGCCAGCTTTAATGTTGATTTATCAGGACCAGAAGAGATGAAAGATTTCTCAATATCACTAATTGTACCTTCTGTGAATAGCATGGTTCCAGGTTTTAAAAGAAAGAATGGGAACTATTCGTTTACCCATGGCGAGCAAGAGGATAAGGTGCGTATGCCATTAAACGAGAAGGTATTCGTGATGGCGTCAGGTATCAGTGATGGAAAACAATTTTTTGCCATTAATGAGTATGCTCTGGGTAAAAAACCAGTAGTCGATCTTGAAATGAGAGAAGTCAGCCGTTCTGAAATGCTTGAAGAATTGAAAAATACCCTTTAAAAATAGTCTTTTCATAGCGAGAGTACCCGAATTCAGAATGGTTATCCTGGTCAAATTAACCATTCATGAATTCGGGTTTTTAGCTTTCTGGATTTAACAATCAGTTAACAAACTGTTTAAAATCAAACATATAATTGGCTTTGAGGGGGTACCCCCCTTTTTGCTTATCTAATGCGTGCATAACTTTACGGGAACTAAACGTTTAATATCCATGAAAACGAGAGCCCTAATTACTGCATTATTCCTAGTCTCAACGGGTTTAATAGCACAAGATAATTATAAGCGAACAGATTTTGATTTATCAGCTAATCGAGCATTTATTCCTAACGTTGGTCAATTCAATAACCGAAATTGGCAAGACAATGAAATAAAATATGCTATAAACGAAAATCCGTTTTACGTATTTTTTACTGACAAAGGATTGACTTATCGATTCGATAAAATCATCAAAAATCCTGTTTATAAGAACGGAGATCATACTGCTCCAAAGCGAATCAACATTTCAGAACTAGTTCACGCTACTTGGGTGAACTCGAATCCAGATGTTGAAGTCAAAGCAGAAGGAATGAACTCAAATTACTATTCTTATGCCATAAGAACAGGAGTTGGTAAAGAAACTAGAAACATCAACAATATCCAAGGATTTCAAAAAATCACTTATGTCAACTTATATGACAATATTGATGTTGAATACATTTTACATCCAGATGGTGGAATAAAATATTCTGTCATTTTACATCCAGGTGCTGATCCCAGCTTGGTCCAACTAAAATATTCTTCAGGTCACACAAATGTTCAAGACGAGAACATTTCTTATGGATTAAATGATAATGGAGAATTTGAAATCAAGACATCTCTTGGAGACTTATTAGAGCATAGCCCTTTTACTTTTGAAAAAGACTC
Organism: Bacteroidia bacterium; assembly: GCA_030426825.1. Classification (GTDB taxonomy): domain Bacteria; phylum Bacteroidota; class Bacteroidia; order Flavobacteriales_D; family Crocinitomicaceae; genus Paracrocinitomix. The sequence goes on from JAUHXX010000117.1 coordinate 6,564, forward strand.
AGAAAAAGAGATAACGTCAGCTTTTAAATTTGAGAATGATATCCTTTCTTTTGATTTGGGGAATTATGATAATTCAAAAACGGTTGTAATTGACCCTTGGGTGGTTTCTCCCGCTTATAACTCTTCAACAGCGGTTTGGGAAGTAGAAACTGATGGTGCTGGTAATGTTTATACAATAGGGGGTGAAACGCCAATGGAATTGAAAAAATACAATGCAGCAGGAGCACTTCAATGGACCTACGTTACACCATGGGATACCAATTCTGTTTGGTTGGGCACTATGGCTACTGATAACGCGGGGGTAACTTATATTACATCTGGTACTTCTCCTGAGATTGAACGAATCAACACTGGTGGTGGAATGGTTTGGCACAATAACGGTGGAGGTTTAAGTACTGAATATTGGTCAATTACCTTTAATTGCGATAAAACCAAATTGATTGTTGGAGGTACTGGTGGAGGACTATTTAGTTTTACTGCTGAGATCTACGATATTGATATCAATAACGGAAATGTTTTAGCGCAACAAACTGTTGGTCAACAAGGTGGGAGTTTCACTCCAATTGAAGTTAGATCAATATCATCTTCTAAAAATGCCAAGTATATTTATTTAACGCATGAACAAGCTGGAGCCATTAACCAAAACATTGGTGCTTGTCCTACAAACGCACCTTATTTTGAAGTAGATAATGCTCATCATTTAGCTTATAAATGTGAAAATTATCTTCCTACCACTCAAAATGGAGGTGGTTTAAAAGCCTTAGTTGCTAATGATAACTTCTTTTATACGCATGATGGTGATGAGATTTATCAAAGAGATTTAGGAACAGGGGCTTTAATTACAAGTGTAGCATTGCCAGGTGGTAGTGCCAATACAAGTTTAGGTGACATTGTTGTTCATTGTAGTGGATTAGCCGTTGATGATTGCGGAAATGTTTATGCAGGAGCTGATGACAGAGTTGTAAAATTTGATCAAAACTTGAATTTCATTTCCCAAGCAATGACATCTTTCTCTGTGTATGACGTGAGTGTTAATGCTAATGGTGAAGTATTAGCTGTTGGAGCACAACAAGATAATAATTCAACAAACAGAAACGGAAGAATAGAATCGATTTCATTAGCTGCATGTGCGCAGTACGCCTTGGTATGTTGTGATGCCAATATTTGCCCGCAAGACACCGTTTGTGAAACTGATGCACCGTTTAATTTATTTACAACTACTGGGGGTGGAACATTCAGTGGAACTGGAATTACAAATACAACTGCAGGAACATTCGATCCTTCAACTTCTGGTTCGGGAACATTTACAATTACGTATTCTGCGGCTTGTGGATCAGATGATATTGATGTTGTCGTTAGTCCATGTACTAACTTAACTGCATGCGAACAAGCAAATGGTGATATTACTGTAACGAACGGAACCGGTCCATATACATGGAATACGCAAACGACAACTCAAGACTGTAGCGCATGTGCCTTTGGTTGTAATTTCCCTCCTGGTTGTGCGGTAAATGTAAATACGTGGACGTTCTTTGCAAATGGAACAACGAATACACCTCCGTCATTCCCTATTCAAATTGTAGATAATTTAGGATCAACAATTGTTATTACTGGTCCTGGTACATTGCCAGCTTGTACATCTACTTGTGATCCAACAATTACAGCAGCTGGTCCATTCTGTGTAACTGACCCGGCTGTTAACTTAACTGCCGTTGATCCTGGAGGAACTTGGTCAGGTACAGGAATTACAGATGTGAATGCTGGAACCTTTACACCTTCAGCTGCTGGTGCAGGTTCGCATACAATTACTTATTCACTTTCTTGTGGATCTTCGGATACAGAAACAATTACTGTGAACGCTACGGATGACGCTACTTTCACTTATGCTCAAGCATCTTACTGTTTGACAGATGCTGATCCAAGCCCATCATCAGTGACATTACCTGGAGGTACTTTTAGCATTGACGGAACTGGAGTAATTAATGCAACAACTGGTCAGGTAGATATCGGAGCCTCTGGTGTTGGAACTTATGTGATCAGTTATTTAACGAACGGTCCTTGTCCAACAACAGGCACCTTTAATATGACAATTACTGCAGGTGCAGATGCAACGATCACTGCCGCAGGTCCATTCTGTGAGAATGCTGCAACAGTAACTTTAGCTGCAGCTGATCCGGGAGGAACATGGACTGGAACAGGAATAACCAATGGAGCAACAGGTGATTTTGATCCCGCAACTGCTGGAGCAGGATCGCATACGATTACCTACACAATTGCAGGTTCATGTGGTGATGTAGATACAGAAACGATTCAAGTGGATCCTTTAGATGATGCAACATTTGCTTATGCTCAAGGTTCATATTGTTTGACAGATGCGAATCCATTACCAAGTTCGGTAACTATGCCAGGTGGAACCTTTTCAATTGACAATGGAGGAACAATTAACCCAGCAACAGGTGAAATAGATATTACAGCTTCTGGTGCAGGTTCTTATACGGTTTCTTACTTAACAAATGGTCCTTGCCCAACAACTGGTACTTTTGGAGTTGTGTTGACATCTGGAGCAAATGCTACCATAACACCGGCTGGTCCGTTTTGTGAGAATGATCCAGCAATCAATTTAACTGCTGCAGATGCAGGAGGTACATGGACAGGAAATGGAATTACAGATGCTACGTTAGGAACATTTGATCCTGCAACGGCGGGTGCGGGAACGCACACCATCACCTATACAATTTCTGGGTCTTGTGGAGCCGTGGGAACTGAAGATATTACAGTCAACGCAGTAGATGATGCTACTTTCGCTTACGCTCAAGGCTCTTACTGTTTAACAGATGCGAATCCATTACCGAGTTCAGTTACAACTCCTGGAGGAACATTCTCAATTGATAATGGTGGAACGATTAACACAGCTACTGGAGAAATCGATATTCCAGCCTCAGGAGCAGGAAACTATACAGTAACGTATTTAACTGCGGGCGCTTGTCCGGCATCTTCAACATTCAGTGTTACACTAACATCAGGTGCTGATGCGACCATTACACCAGCAGGGCCATTCTGTGAAACAGATGCAGCAGTGAATTTAGTAGCTGTAGATGCAGGTGGAACTTGGACAGGAACGGGAATTACAGATGCAACTTTAGGAACATTTGATCCGGCAACTGCTGGTGCAGGAACACATTCTATAACTTATACAATTGCAGGTGGATGTGGTGATGTAGATACAGAAGATATCACAGTGAACCCAGCAGATGATGCAACATTCGATTATCCTCAAGCGGCATATTGTGTGTCTGATCCTGACCCTGCGGCGAATATCATTGGTACGGCGGGAGGAACTTTCACAATTGACGGAACAGGTGTAATTAATGCTGCAAATGGAACGATTGATTTAGATGCAAGTGGAAATGGAAGTTATACGGTGACCTATACAACATCAGGTCCATGTCCAGCGACATCAACATTTGCAATTACAATAACTACAGCTTTAAATAGTACTATAACTGCTGCCGGTCCATTCTGTGATACAGATGCCGCGGTCAACCTCACTGCAGTAGATGCTGGAGGGA
>JAUHXX010000118.1 GCA_030426825.1 Bacteroidia bacterium
GTTCGGAGCTGACCGTATTTATGATGTTTTGGAAGAGTTGGACTTATTTCCAGATTCAGCCTTAACGTCTACGAAAGTATTGTTCATCAATTTTGGCGAAGAAGAACAGAAAAGGTCAATGATTTTAGCAAAGGAATTAAGAGATAAAAATATTTCAACAGAAGTTTATCCTTCAGCAGCCAAATTGAAAAAGCAAATGAAGTATGCCAATGACAGAGGTATTCCTTATGTCGTGATGATTGGTTCTGATGAATTGGCTTCAGGAAAATTAGCATTAAAAAATATGGATTCAGGTGAGCAACGAACAGTTGAGGTAGCTGAATTAATAGCATTAATAGAAAAAGCATGAGTGAACATTTGATAAGCTCTAAACATCTTACTATTGCTCAAATAAAGCAGATTGTAGATTCAAAATGTGAGGTGAAGTTAAGTGAAGAGTCGCGAAAAAAGATTGCAGACTGTCGCGCTTATTTAGATAATAAATTGGCCTCTGGGCAAGAAGTGTTTTACGGGATTAACACCGGCTTTGGTTCCTTATGTAATACGGTTATCTCGAACGAAGATTTAAGTAAACTTCAAAGCAATTTGGTAAAATCGCATGCTTGTGGAGTAGGAGAAGAAGTTCCAGCTGAAATTGTAAAATTGATGCTGCTCCTCAAAGTTCAAGGCCTTTCATACGGGCATTCAGGTTGTCAATTGGCTACTGCTGAACGTTTATTGTATTTCTATAATAACGAATTAATTCCAGTAGTTTATCAGCAAGGATCTCTAGGCGCTTCGGGTGATTTAGCACCATTGGCTCATATGTCTTTGGCTTTAATTGGTGAAGGAGAAGTGAACTTTAAAGGAGAACGCATGATGGCGAAAGAGGCACTTCAAAAGTGTGGACTTGAACCATTAACACTTCAATCTAAAGAAGGCCTTGCATTATTGAACGGTACGCAATTCATGAGTGCATATGCGGTATGGTCACTCATTAAATCACATCAGCTAGTTGCAGCGGCAGATAAAATTGCTGCGGTATCGCTTGAAGGTTTTGATTGTCGTATCAGTCCTTTTTCAGCAAATGTGAACGAAATAAGAAATCAAGTCGGACAGATTAATACAGCAAAAGTCTTCAGAGAATTATTAGAGGGATCTGAAATTATAGCTCAAAAAAAGGTACACGTTCAAGATCCGTATTCATTCAGATGCATCCCTCAAGTGCACGGTGCAAGTAAAGATGTGGTGGATCACGTAACCGCAGTTGTTGAAAGAGAAATCAATGCTGTGACCGATAATCCAACCATATTTCCAGAAACAGATGAAATCATATCCGCAGGAAACTTTCATGGTCAACCCTTGGCAATTTCTCTGGATATGTTAGCCATTGCCCTTGCAGAATTAGGGAATATCTCTGAAAGAAGAACTTACCAATTGATTGGTGGTAACAGAAATTTGCCTGCTTTCTTAGTGGCGAATCCTGGTATTAATTCTGGATTTATGATTCCTCAGTATGCTGCAGCTTCTGTTGTTAGTCAAAATAAACAATTGTGCTCTCCAGCTTCGGTAGATTCAATCGAATCATCAAACGGACAAGAAGATCACGTAAGTATGGGAGCCAATGCCGCAACCAAATGCTACCGCGTTGTTGAGAATCTCGAAAAGATTTTAGGTATCGAATTGTTTAATGGAGCACAAGCTCTGGAATTTAGACGACCTTTAAAATCTTCAACAGTTTTAGAGCAATTAGTGGCTGATTATAGAAAAACTGTACCATTTGTACAAGAAGACAAGCTCATGCAGCCTGAAATAAATAAGTCCATATCATTCATTAAAACCATTTAACATGTCAGAAGTATTAGATTCAAAAGAAGAGTTGAAAGAAAGAAGAGGCAGAATGCTACAAGTATTGTGTATCCTTTCTTGGATATACGTTGGGATAGTTTTCGTTTTCAATTTGCTTGCTTTTACAAATGGACAGGCATCACCTGAAGAAATGGAGAATCGCCAAATCAGTTTAATTGATTTCTATGACGGAATGGGGATTGACAAAGAAACCATTAAAGAATTAATGGTGATTGATGAACGTACAAATGACAATTTTTACTTGAATTACAGTTCTAAATTGGTGTTTTGTTTGATTGGATTCTTCGCCGTTTTGCAGATGTGGAAATTGCAAAAAACAGGTTTCTGGGTGTACATTGCGTATTCCATCATCCCAATTGGTATCATGTATTACATAATGGGTGATTTGCCAAGCACCATGCAGAGTGTAGTATGGGAGTTGGTTTGGGCGGCCCTGTTCATAGGACTGTATGCTTCTCAAGTAAAGCGAATGGAGTAAACTAACCTTCAAGGTTTATTTGCGTTATTACCAGTGTATGAAGTACATCATATTTTCTTCAGTATTCATTATTCTCTTTGCCTCTTGCAAAAAAGACGACAAGAGTATCATTTATGGATACCAGTATTTTCCTTACGAAGAAGGGGCTTTTGTGGTGTATGATGTCGTGGATATTATTCATGATGATCCCTCTGCAGTGCACGATACTTCGCATTATCAAATTAAAGAACAAATAGGTGAAGAGGACGTTGATGGAGAAGGGGAGCCTTTTAGATTGATGTATCGATATATTAGAGATAATGATAGTCTGCCTTGGTCATTGAAAGATGCTTGGGTAGTGAAAAAAACGAATCGATCGGTTGAGCTTGTTGAAGAAAACGACCGGATGATCAAATTGGCTTTTTCAATTTCATACGATCAGTTTTGGGATTGCAATGCGCTCAATAATGAAGATGCTGAAGAGTGTTACTATGCTAATATTTACGAGCCTTTATCAATTGGAGGCTTGGACTATGACTCAACTGTAGTTGTTAAGCATCAGGACTTTGAAACCTTTATTGAAAAGATTGAAATCTTTGAAGTGTATGCGGCCAACGTTGGTAAAATTCATTCTTATAAAAAAGAAGTTCGTATCAATAATGGTGATACCCTAGATATTGAAAAAGGAACTGAACTGTATTATACAGCAACTGATTTCGGAATTGAATAAATGAATGACCAGAGCGCTTTATTGTCTTGGGAAATTCGATTTATATTCGGATAAACAAACTTAAAATTGTCATGAAGAAAATTATATTGTTAAGCTCGTTAATTGGTTTGTTTTTTCTGTCTTGCAAAAAGAAAAACCCTGAAAAATTAACTACACAAGATTTAATCAATCAGGGAAAAAATATCATTGATCTTTTAGAATTGCGTCCGGCAGATTCATTGATCGGAAAGGACTATAAAGGCGGGATACTGTTCTATGTTGACACCACTTCAAAATCAGGTTTGGTAGTTTCAAAAGAAGATATTTCTGAAAATGCTTGGTGGGGTTGTAATGGCCAGTATATCAGCGGTGTACAAAGTGCTGAGTTTGGTGTAGGAGATTCCAATACCTATAAGATTTCAACGCAATGCACAGATGCCACTTCTGCTGCAGCCTTGTGCTATTATTCGAACTTGGAAAATTATCAAGATTGGTACTTGCCAAGTGAGGATGAAATGACCATGGTTTATTCAGTTCTAAAACCTAAAAATGTCGGTTCATTTGCTGATACTTATTATTGGACTTCAACTCAAGAAAACGAACATTATGCACGTTATTTATTGTTTTTAGATGGTTCAACTGGATTTGCTACAAAGTCAGACCCTTTCAGGGTTAGAGCGATTCGAAACGTGGAGTAAGTTTTTAGAATGATCTAAATATTCTGAATCCCTTAATTTTCCTGAATTTTTACTTGAAAAATAAGCAACTTAATACTACGTATTAACGTATTCAAATAAAAACGCTGAAATTGCGTTTAGTAAAAGAGTGCGCATAATTTACCTTTTCATATTGTTTTTATCGCTTACATTTTCTAATGTGGGTAGGGCTTCTCATATCATGGGAGGTGAAATAACATGGATGTGTTTAGGTTCTGGTCAATACCAGTTTGACCTCGTTTTATATCGTGATTGCAACGGACTAGACATTGTTGACCCATTTTTGAATATTGAAGTTTGGGGGCATCCAACTGTTTCAAGCATTCAATGTGATTTATTTGCTACAACTGATTTGTCACCAGATTGCTCAGAAATTTCAACATTCCCTATTGAATTGGAATGTGGTACGGGGTCTCAAAGCGGAAATGGAGCAGGGGCCGTTCAAAAATATTTGTACAGATCCAATCCAGTTGTATTAAGCGGAACACCACCCGCTGGAGGCTGGGCTTTCACGTATGATTCGTTTTCAAGAAATTGGGGATTATCGAACATTTCAAATCCACCTTCATACGGAATTACTTTATCAGCTATCATGTATCAAGTTCCAGGTGCTACTGCAAATCCATGTACCGACTCATCACCTCAGTTTGCACAGGACCCATACATGTTGCTTTGTGCGGGAACAGATTTTCAATACAATTCAAATGCTTACGATCCTGATAACGATTCATTGGCTTATAGTTGGGGTGTTCCTTTAGATCATTTTCCAGCTGGGACATTTGATCCTCCAACCAATCCAGCTCCTGTTCCTTTTGTTGCGGGATTCTCACTTTCAAACCCAACTCCAGATCAATCTTTCGATCCAGGAAATATTCCTGCGAATATGGATCCAACTTCTGGTAATATTACTTTTTTATCAAATACGACTGGGAATTTTGGATTGGTACAGAAAATCGATTCTTACCGCAACGGCGTATTGGTATCTACCATCAATAGAGAAATTCAAATGATCGTAATCCCCTGTCCCGGATATGTGAACACAGCTCCTGATATTACACCGCCATTTAATGGAAACACCCAATTTGATGCAGAGTTTTTTGCTGGTGATTTAATCAACTTTGATATCATAATTTCAGATGTTGAAGTCTTGCAAGACGGAAGCCCTCAAACTGTTACACTTCATCCTTCAGGAAATTATTTTGGGACCAACTTTACCAACGCAGGCGCAGGATGTGATTATACGCCATGTGCAACTCTAGATCAACCGCCATTGATTCAAGGTGTACAAGGATTAACTACAACTTTCAATTGGCAAACCTCCTGTGATCATTTGTTAGATGCTGATGGTGTGCAACAATCTGAGCAGATTTACACCTTTGTGTTGAATGCCCAAGATGACTACTGTTCCGTGCCGGGAAGGACTTTTGAAACCATTCGAATAAAATTGAAGAATCAACCTGTCGTTCAACCAGTAGATTTGCACTGCGTTGATGTTTTACCAAATGGTGATGTTGATTTGACTTGGACACAAACTACGGACCCAGGTGCTTCTTTTGTTGAATATCAAGTTTGGTCAGTGCAAGACGGGTTTATAGCCGCTGTACCAGGAATTACGACAGAAAATTATACCGTAGTTGGAGCAGGTGCCAATGTAGTATCGAAAGATTATTTTATTCGTACTCGACACGGTTGTGGTGGAAACAATTTGACCCCATCAGATACACTTTCAAGTATTTTATTGGATTTAAATGATTTGGGTGACGGAAGAGTCCATTTAACATGGAACAGTACACATGTTCCAAAAAATGGAGGAGACAATACTATTGAAGAAGTTTGGAGAGAATACCCAGTTGGAACATGGACATTAAGAGGAACTGTGAATTATGGCGTGAATGAATTTTTGGATACGATAGATGTTTGCAATGACCTGTTAACTTATGAGATTCGAATTCCCAATGCAGCAGGTTGTAGTTCAACCTCAAATGACGAAGGTGCTGTGCTTTCAGACATCATTAACCCTTATATTCCACTGTTAAACTGGGTGACAATCGATACTACTGATGACTACGTGGACTTAAGTTGGAATCAAAACCCAGCTCCTGATACCTATGCTTATGTGATTCACGGATTAGTAGGTTGCTGTTGGGTTCCTTTAGATACAGTTTGGGGGATCGGAAATACGAGTTATACATATACCGCAACGAATTCAGCAAATGTTCCAGAATCATTCAGGATAACGGCCTTTGATTCTTGTTTAACGAATGCTGTTCCACCTACTTATCAAACTTCAGCCTTGAGTAATCCGCATACAACCATTCATGTCGATAACGAGCTAGAAATTTGCGAAAAAAACGTAACGCTTGAATGGACACCATATGAGGGATGGACAGAAGGTGTTAACCGATACGAAATTATCGCAAGTGTCGGTGGATCTGCTTTTGACGTCATAGCATCCGTTGATCCTAATATTTTTACTTATACACATGAGAGCTTAATCTATGATGTAAATTATTGCTACTATATTAGGGCGGTATCTAATAACGATTCCATTTCCTATTCTAATCGCAATTGCAGGTTTATACAACGTCCTAGCCAGCCTAATTTCCATTATTTGGCAACGGCCAGTCATAACCTAGCAAATGAAATAGAGGTGGTGTTGTTTACAGATGCGGCTGCAGCAGTGAATTCATATGAAGTTGAGGTAAAAGGTCCACTAGATTCTGATTTTTCAATTGCAGGATTTTTAGATCCGTCAACTTCAAATTTCATTACTTATTATGACGGTGAAGTATTTCCTGAGCGTGGGGCATATGAGTACAAGGTCAACTTGATTGATTCATGCGGTAATGTGGGAGATATTTCAAACATTGCAAGAACGGTTTATTTAAAAGTAGATATCGACCATGTCAACATGGTAAATGTCTTAAATTGGTCAGCTTATCAAGGATTTGATGGTAACATTGTGCAATACAATATTTATCGTGGCGAAGATGGTATATTTCCGGCAACCCCAATCGCTACTACTTTGCCTGGGGTTAGATCTTTAGAAGATGATGTGTCTGCTTACTTCAGTTCTTCAGAAGGACAATTTTGTTATCGAGTAGAGGCGGTAGAAAGCGTCAATTCTCATGGATTTTCAGAAACGGCGTTTTCAAATACGGTCTGTGCAACTCTTGAACCTGTTGTATACATACCGAACGCATTTTTTATCAATGGTGAAAATCCAATATTTAAACCTATCGTGAATCTCTATGAGTTTGATTCATATGAGCTCAATATTTTTGATCGTTGGGGAGGAATCATCTTCACAACAGATGATAGAGATGAAGGTTGGAATGGTACTGGTAAATTCGGAGATCTAAAATCTGAAGGAACCTATATTTACTTTGTAAGTTTCGAGGACAGAGACGGTAAAGAGTATGAGTATCGCGGTATAGTAACCATGCTGATAGATAAAGATTAACGTGTCAAAAATCCAAATTATCGTTTGGAAGTGATCTTCGACCTTTAGGAAAATCTGAAGAAAAGAAGCCAGGCTTGTCATGTAATATTGCTCTAAAAAAGCAAATACATGAAATCTCTCGCCCTTGTAAGTCTAGTTCTTGTAACTCAATTCAACTTTGCTCAAAACAAAGAAACAATTTGGGTAACTCAACTCACTGAAACTGCTTTTCCGCAGCAGTTTATTGAAGATTATCACATCACATCAATAGAAAATGCGTTTCCAGCTTCTAAAAATGAAGAACTAAAAAATGTGGTTGAAGTAGTTTGTACTTGCAATGTAGATGTTCTCATGCAAAACATGAATGAAAACAAAAGAGATTTCCATGTAGCAGTTAGAGCTCCTCAACCAGAATTATTGTCGGTTCCAAATGATTATAATTTAGAATTCAGTAATGATTATGCACTAGATCTTATCAATGCATCAGAAGCATGGTTATTTTCAACAGGTGATTCGTCCATTCAAATTGCGATTTCTGATTCTAATTATGATTTGAATCACGAAGAACTTCAAGGAAATATTTCACATACAGATACAAGTTTTGGTTCAAGCAATTATTACCATGGTACTGCGGTTGCCATAACCGCAGCAGGAGATACGGATAATGGTTTAGGAAAAAGTGCTATCGGTTACAACAGTTCATTACAGCTGAGGGGAATGAGTTTTAACAGTATACTTGAAGCTACTTATAGTGGAGCTAAAGTCATCAATTTAAGTTGGTCATCAGGATGTACAAATAACCCTTATAGTCAGATGGTAATTTCAGAGGCTTTTAACAATGGTTCAATAGTTGTAGCGGCTGCAGGCAACGGCTTTACCTGTGGAAATTCAACTGCTTTAGTTTACCCAGCGGCTTATGATCATGTAATAGCTGTTTCAAGTGTAGGTCCAATGGATAATCATGAGCAGATAATGGGAGATCCAAACACCACTCATCAACACAACTCTTCCGTAGATATTTGTGCACCAGGATATGATGTAGCATTATCAGTTTCCAGTGGATGGTATTTAACCGGAAATGGTTCTTCATTTGCCGCGCCTTATGTTAGCGGAACAATTGCTTTAATGTTAGATGTTAACCCATGTTTAACATTTCAGGACATTGAATTTATTCTACAAGAAACCGCTTTTAACTTGGATTCTTTGAATCCTCAATATGCGGGAGAACTTGGTGCTGGGAGGTTAAATGCAGGGTTAGCCGTTGAAATGGCAACTACGTATAACAAACCAATCTTTACTTTAAATAGCACTTATAATTGCAACGAAACAATGAATGCAGATGTGTTATTAGATAGCTCATCATTTACGAATGCTGTAGCCGTTGATTGGAATACTGGAGCGACAGGAACTCACTTAGGTAACTTAGTTGCTGGCGAATACATTTGTACAGTGACGAATGAAACAGGATGTTCGACTTCGGATACAATTCAAATAGCTCCCGTTCAAAGCATAGCAATAAACGGAACAGTAGCTGGAGTGGCTTGTAATGGAGAATCCACTGGCGAGATAGAGATACTAATCAATGGAGGCTCTGGAGCTTATGATATAGTTTGGAGCACAAATGATACGGCAACAGTTATTACGGATTTATCAGCAGGAGTTTATGAAGTGCTGGTAGTAGATGATATGGGATGTATTCAGGTTGAGGCTTTTCAGGTAGATGAAAATCCTGCTTTGGAGATAGATTTATTAACTAAAAATTATTTTTCTGATCAAGATGCAGGTGCTATTCAAGCCTATATAGAAGGAGGGATGCCTGATTATACGCTCGAAATTAATGGGATAACTTCGGATTTAAGTATTTCGGATTTGGCTGTAGGTTTTTATCAAGTTAAGGTAACAGATCAATTGGGGTGTTCAGCTGAAGATACAGCATTGATTGAAGATGGTGGATCTTTATTCATTGTAGAAGAGGCCGATAATCAAGTGTTAGTTTATCCCAACCCTTCATCAGGTCAGTTTCAAATTGATGCGCCAACAGGAACTGCATTCAAAATAATGAACAGCCAAGCTAAGATTGTCGAAGTTGGACATGTATTGGATAGCGCCGAAAAAGTTCACTTAAGCCCAGGAGTTTATATAATTCAACTGAACATGTTGGACGGAACAGTTCAAACAAAAAAAATGGTCATTCGCTAATTCCCCATTTCAATAATTTGCTGTCTCAGATCTGTTAAAAAGTCCTCTAATTCGCGGTCTTTGTACGCTCTATATGGAATTGGTTCACCAATAATTACTTCCACTTTACTTGAGCGAAGATTAAAATAGTTGTTACTAGGCCATAGGCGCCTGCTGCCTTTTATTCTTACTGGTAAAATGGTTGATTCAGAAGCTAATGCAAGATGCATCCCACCTTTTTTGAAGGTTCCAATTTCACCATCTTTTGAAGTCGTCCCTTCAGGAAAAATAACAACGCTTTTTCCCTGTTTTATAAGTTCACCAGCATCAGCTAATGATTCTCTTGATTTGGTTTTATTTTGTCTGTCAATGAATATCATACCTGACATGGCCATGTACCAACCTAAAAAAGGAACCTTTCTAAGTTCTGCTTTGGCTATGAAGTGTAAATAAAAATCAACGGATCTAAACAGTGCAGGGATATCAGAGTAAGATGCATGATTGGCCATAATTAAATAATGCTCTCCTTTTTTCAAGTTTTCTTTGCCATACACTTTAATTCGGCCCAATAAAATCATAATCACGGGTCGTGCCCAAAGGTGTTTAGCCAAATAGAGCATTACGTTTGGCTGAAAACACAGAAAATAGGTAAGTGTGGCTATGATAATTGAAGTCATAGACCAAACTATTACTAACAATAGCTTTATTATTGAACTAAGCGCATACATTATTGTGGGTAAACATCTATATCTACACTAATTGATCTGAAATCA
>JAUHXX010000119.1 GCA_030426825.1 Bacteroidia bacterium
AGATTAATGAAAGCATCAAAAGGAACATAAATATCATCAACAGACTGGCCAAATCCGATAAAAATCTGAGTATAGATACGACTCGAACTGGCTACAGTTCTATCACCGTATTTAGCTGTAGTTATTTGCATGTTCATAGAGCGAGTACGACTAGCTCCCAACCGAATCATGGAGTATTTATAAAATGTCGCAACTGATTTGCCCAAGCCATTACCAGATTCAATCAACACCTCATTCCCCTGAGAATCAATCCCTGTCATTTGATTATTTTGAAAATTGTAATAAGTCACTCCAGCATCAGATCCTAATTCGGCCCCGAACTTAACTGATCTTTTAGCGGGTACCTCTACAACATATATTGTATTTCCAACTTTTTTCAATCGAACGGTCGCTTTCTTTTTCTCGGTATCCTGTTTAAAGTAATACGTTCCTAGTAAATTAAAATCTCTAGATTTTTCAGGCTCATAAATTGAAGTTGCATAAGGACTTAAATAGGCAAAATCAGCTGCGTTTTCCAACAGATGAAATTTAAACCCAGCATCTATGGCAAACAATTCATGAAAAAACCTTCCTTCAACCCCAAGAGCGGCAATTGTCATATTATATTCGTTTAAAGACATATCATATGATATCCCTCCTCCAACCCATGACTTGTCCGGTTCATCATATATTAAAGAATACTCAACAACTTCATCATCTTGACAAAAAGCGGATGTAAAAGAAAGAATTCCGCAGATAATAATAATTTTTTTCATGTTGATTTGGGCTAATAGAATGTTATGCTAAAATATTGTTCGATAGAAAAAGAAGGCTGACCGTACTCATGAAAATCATAATCACAAGAACCTATTTTATAAGCTCCGTCAATAAAATTTACATAGACTGCTCCACTTCCAATCCAATCTTTCAATGGATAAGGTTGAAAATATTCAACCAAGACTTCAGTTGAAGAAATATCAAAAGAGTTCGCAACCCCTGAATAAGTTTGTGTTACGTCCGGAATGTCGTCAAAAGTGAGAATTAATGAGTCACCGTCACCAGTATATGCCCTAAAAACGTAGTTATTTCCTAAATACCCATGCGATTGGTTAATTAATGATTCTGTAGTAACTGTACTTGCCTCCAAACATCTAACCTTGTTATCAGGTATGTTGCATGGCAGGGTGTCTTGTTGACAAGGATCACAATCCGCTCCACCGCAATCAACTCCAAGCTCGTCTGCATCTTTAACAAAATTAGAACAATGCTGTGCTCCAGCGGTTTCAGTCGTTTCAACATCTCTCAACTCTTTTTTACGGCACGAAACAAAAAGCACAGAGATTCCTAGAATAAAGAGGAATATTTTCATGATTTGGAATTTAGAAGAATAAATTTTGGGTTACTCCGCCGAAGATAGTCAAAATATTGCTGGATTCAATATTAAACAGGAACTTGACGATTGATTTATTAATCAAGAATTCATCTGGCATTGTATTTGTTATTTTTTTGTTAATGCAGCATGTTTTATGGAATCCCTAACAAAACAGCATCTAAAAAATGAACCTATCATCAAAAGACTTGTACAGAAGAATAAAACTATGATTTCAATGCCACATCCATGCTCTGAAGATTTCTCAAAAATGAGAAAGACTCAAATTGGTGCGTATTGCAACCAGTGCAGCACAGAGACAATTGATTTATTTAAGTTATCAAAACAACAGGTAAATGATTTATTGCTGCAATCTAAATTAAAAGGAGAAGCCATTTGCGGAAGAATTTCTGATCATCAAATGCGTCTTTTGAATCAAGATTTCATTCATTGGAAAAATCAGAATCGAAAATCATTTCAATCTAAATTCATTTTCGCCATTATTATTGGTTTTGGTTTAAGCCTATTCAGCTGTACTGCTGATGAAAAAGCTACTTTAAATGAGTTTGCAAATTCTTCGAGTGAGAAAATTACTCTTATCGAAAAATCTAAAATACCTATGTTTCCTGAAGAAAAGGATGTCGATTTATCGAGTTATGTGGATGTTGTAGTACATGAAAAATCTGATAGTTCTAAATCTAATTCAAACGAAGAATTAGACACCAAATATATGGTCAATGAAGTCCCAAAACTTCATGAACCTGATTCTAATTGGTATAAGGGCATCACGCTTTTTGATGAAGAATGGATTGACCAAGGGCCATTGCCAGGTAGCCAGATAAAAATAGAAGATGAATACTTTCAATACCTAATAGACACAAACCTCACTAAAAACTAAATTATGATTAGCATTCCAGACCCATGTAAAGAAGATTTTAGCCAAATGACTCCTACTGAAAGAGGAGCATTTTGTGATAAATGTAGCATTGACACATTTGATTTTAGATCTTTATCTAATCAACAGATCAATCAAATTGTGAAAGAGAATGCAAATCAACACATTTGCGGACGTTTCAACAAATCACAATTGATTGAACTGAATGCGGGATTTTTAGAATGGAAAAATCAACAACCGAGAGTTTTTCAGAGTAAATTCATCCTGGCTTGTATCATGGTCTTTGGATTAAGCCTATTCTCATGTGAAAATGAAGAGGCCATCCAGGATCTTAATCAAATTGAGGTTGTTCAGGATAATACTACAAAGGCTAAATTCATTAACACCGACCTTGAAATTAGTCAAGTTGATTTGTTAGATTACATTCAAGAGCAAATCGTTGAACCGGGGATTGCCGAATTTGTTTGTGAAATTAAGGACTATGAACTAGGAGGTGTGATTTACGAAGAGTATGATGTTCAGCAGATTTACGAAACAAGAGGAGAAATACAAGTCGCAGGGGGTATAGGTTACACTGAAAATTATATTAAATATGTTGAAGAGGTTGTACCTGAAGATACGACAAGCATACTTGCCGATCCTATTCATATTGATTCAAGAATTTTCGAAGCTACAGCTTATCCTAACCCAACACAAGGTTTATCTACGATAGCTCTTGATATTGAGCAAGAAGGGCAGTTTGACGTTGTATTGTACAACATGAATGGACAACTTGTGCAAACTATTCACTCAGGTGTTTTACAAGAAGGTAGAAAGCAATTCGAATGTGACCTTTCAGATAAAAATTCAGGTTTATATATTGTAAAAATCAATTCTCAAGGCCAAAATGAGACTTTAAAAATTTCAAAAGTAAACTAAGCGCTACGTAAGTAGTTTTTTCATGGATGGAGGGACCTGGGGAGGTCCCTCTTTTTATTTGAACCAAATTAACCTAAGAATGTACCGCACCATAGATGTACCAAAATTTAAGCTATGAGTAAGATTAGTATTCCAGAACCTTGTCATGAAAATTGGGCCGACTTTACACCGACTGAAAAAGGTGCTTTTTGCGGATCCTGTCAAATAGATGTTATTGATTTCAGCAATAAATCTCCAAACGAGATAAAATCAATTTTGCACGAAAATGCTGGTAAGCATATGTGCGGTAGATTCAAAAAAACACAATTGGTTCAGTTAAATGATGACTTTTTTGCTTGGCAAAATCAATCTGCACGATCTTTACAATCAAAATTCTTATATGCTTGTCTAATCGTTTTCGGAATGACCTTATTTACGGGTTGTGAATCTAATCAACATGTTGTGGGAGAATTATATTATGAGGAACCGATAGAACAAATCAACGAGCCGGAGCTACCCAATAAATCGCACATAGAAGAAGAAGCCCCAGTTGAGGAACACAACAATTATAAAAAAGGAAAAATTAAGGTATCATCTGAAGATGAAATAACAAAAACATGTGAAACAGAAACCAATTTAGATGAGCGCGAATTCACCAAAGGTGATGTCATGTTTATTCCTGACGAAAAAGAAGAACTCTTTTTAGGTCAACCAATCATCCATCATGTTGAACCAATTGAAACCGACACCCTTGAAAAGAAAGAAGAAATTGTCATGGGAAGAACCGCCGTTCATTATGTTGAACCTAAAAATCCCGATACCACTCTATTCACGGATGAAATGGTAGATGGTGGATTGATGATAGATCCAGAATATTTCAACTTTCTAGAAGACACAACTGAAGCAGTTAAACAAACTGAAACAAATACTGAATCTTTAGCAACAATAGCAGTGAATCCAGATTTTGAAGGAGTTCTATTCCCAAATCCCACTTCTGATTACGCTAAATTCCAATTACAGGTCAATCATTCAGGAATGTATGACATTTATTTATATGCTGTTGACGGTAAAAAAATTAAATCGATTTATACTGGAAATTTATCTGAAGGATTAAGAGAATTTAACATTAATCTTAAACCTTATGAATCAGGATCTTATCTGTTAATTATTAACTCTGATAAACAAAAGGATTCTTTTAAAATTGAAAAAGTAAAATAGAACCCTATCTTTTTTAGTTTTCTTACGTATTAATAATTGAGTAAAAACTCAATATTTTATGCGTTTACCAAAACGAAATGTACCCCGTTGGCTAATTTTTAGCGTTGACATACTCATTGCTGTGGCTTCTTTAATTGTGGCCTATTTGGTGCGATTCGACTCTTCAAATCTGCCATTCGAGCATGAGTACGAGATATTTATTACCGGACTTCCGATTTATATTTTGTGCAGAGGAATTTCCTTCTTCTTTTTCAAAGTGTATAGTGGAATGCTACGTCACACAGCATCTGCTGATGTAAAAAATGTCATATTTGGGGTAAGCGCAGGTACTTTTCTAATGGTCATTATTTCAGTTATCAAATTTAAATTTGTAGACGGCCATTTTCTTTTTCCGATTTCAATTTTCATAGTAGAATATTTTGTTTGTATTTCATTCTTATTGGTTTTACGATTTGCAGTAAAATTGTTGTACATGGAGGGTTTGAAACGTGACAAAGACATGATTCCGACTGTAATTTATGGAGCAGGCACCTATGGTCTCATTACAAAACATACGGTTGAAAAAGAAACCAGCTTAAATGGCAGAATAATTTGTTTTATTGATGACAATCAGGCAAAATTGGGTAAGTCACTTGAGGGATTAAAAATATATCATAGTAGCTCTTTAGAAGAGATCATTGAATCTAAAGAAATTAAGCGATTGATTTTGGCGATTAAGAATCCAGATAAAAAAAATAAACGAGCCATAATAGAAACCTGTTTGGCTCATGACGTTGAGATACTGAACGTTCCTTCACCAAAAGAGTGGATTAACGGTGAATTTACTCCTGGCCAAATCAAACCCATTAAAATTGAAGATTTATTGGGTCGAGAATCAATTAGACTAGACAATGATAAACTGACTGAGGAATTTGATAACAAAAGAATCCTGGTAACCGGTGCCGCAGGCTCAATAGGAAGTGAAATTGTACGTCAGTTGGTCGAGTTCAATCCTGAGAAAGTAATTATTCTAGATCAGGCCGAATCGCCATTGTATAATTTAGAGATGGAGCTCAAAGAAAAGCGATTACTCCATTTAACTGAATCTGTAATTGCGGATATTAGAAATACCGATCGATTAGAGAATGTGTTCAAATCATTTAAACCACAAATCGTATTTCATGCGGCAGCATATAAGCATGTTCCATTAATGGAGGACAACCCTTCAGAAGCGATTCATACTAACGTCAAAGGCACAAAAAACTTGGTTGATCTGGCGGTTAAGTCCAGGGTCGAGAAATTCGTGCTAATTTCAACGGATAAAGCTGTAAACCCAACAAATGTAATGGGATGCTCTAAACGTATTGCAGAAATTTATGCGCAATGTGCCAATCAAATATCCGACACAAAATTTATTACAACACGTTTCGGTAATGTGCTAGGATCAAACGGATCTGTGATACCTCTATTTAAAAAGCAAATTGAAAATGGAGGTCCATTGACAGTAACAGATAAACGCATCACTAGATTTTTCATGACCATTCCGGAAGCCTGTGCCCTTGTTCTTGAAGCTGAGACCATGGGAGAAGGCAATGAAATTTTCGTTTTTGATATGGGCGAATCAGTTCGTATTTATGATTTGGCTAAAAAAATGGTCAAACTGAGTGGATTGGTATTGGGCAGAGATATTGAAATAAAAATTACGGGCTTGCGTCCAGGTGAAAAGCTGTATGAAGAACTGTTGACTAACGAAGAAAATACAATGCCAACTCATCATCCTCAAATTCTTATTGCCAAAGTAAGGGAATATGATTTTGATGAAATCTCTTCAAATATTGAAGAATTAACAAGTATGTTTAACGGTCAAAACAATGAGAAAATCGTTGGTCTAATGAAATATATTGTTCCAGAATTCTTGAGCAACAATTCAGAATTTGAAAAGCTAGATAAATGATAAGCACTCCCCTACAGGTAAGATTTGCTGATTGTGATATCGCAGGACACATCCACAATGCTGTTTATTTACATTACTTTGAATCTGGAAGGATGAATTTTTTCGTGACAGAATTAGGATCAGATTGGGACTGGAAAAAGCATGGAATTATTCTTAAGAAAAATACGGTCGTGTATCACATTCCAGGGAGGCTTGAAGATCAATTAAGAGTTGAAGTTGCCTGCAATCAAATTGGCCGTTCAAGTTTTACACTTTGCTATTCTATCTTCAATCAAGAGAATGTATTAAAAGCAGAAGGAGAATCAGTCATTGTATGCTTTGACTATACTATAAATGAGGTCAGTTCAATACCCGATTTCATGTTGGATGTGTTAAAAAAACATCTGATCACAGTAAAGCAGGCATAAAAATTGGTGTAGATTTATTACTTTAATAGACCAAACCATTTTTATGAAATTTACAAGCTTATTTAGCATCTGTCTTTTATCCCTTTCAAGCTACGGACAATTACCTGATCAAATTGACCAGAATCAACAACCAAAAGAAGAACCTTTAAAATGCAGAGATGCAAGATTTAGAATGGTTTCTGACTGCGCCAATATGGTTTACTTTGATGAGGACAATCAAGCAGTAATGCATAAGAAATCAGGTAAGCCTTTTACAGGACAATGTAAAGTTTGTCATATCAATGGAAATCTTGAAATGTACTTAAATTTTCAAGGAGGTCGCCCTGTTGGGAAAGACACTATTTGGCATGACAATGGTAAACCAAACTTAGTTAGAAGTCATGATGATCAAGGATTAGGAAAAGAAGACGGACAGTGGAAATTGTACAGAGAAGATGGCAGTTTGAAGTGGGAAAAGAATTACGTAATGGGCGCTGAGGACGGTGAATCACGCTACTATTTTCCCGACACTTCAATTTGGAAAATTGAGACCTGGAGCAACGGTCAAATGAGTGGAAGAAAACAAGAATATTATCCAAATAACACCTTGAAAAAAGAAATCATGTACGCCAATGGTGAATGGAATGGAAAGTACATCACTTATTTTGAATCAGGCATGGTTGAATCAGAACAAGAATTTAAAATGGGTAAAAAAGAAGGCCTTTCGCGTTATTACTATGACAATGGTGAGTTGTTTTATGAAGAAAGTCATGAAAACGGTTGCCGAGAAGGTGAAACTAGAAGATTTTACCCAAAAGACCAACGTAAATGGACGGTGGAGAATTACAAAGGTGATTTAAGGCATGGAATATTCGAAGAGTATTACAACAACGAAAAGAATATTAAAAAATATGATGCCGTTTACAAAAAAGGAATCTTAGTTGAAGAGCATTTTTATGATGAATTTGGAGATGAAACAGCAGCCCCTGAAAAGAAACCTTTTCAAACAAAGCAAGAAGCGGAAGATGCTGAAAAATGGCCAGAATATCCTACACAAGACGAGCTAGATAAAGCAGGAATTACTCGCAAACAATATGATAAAAGAAGAGCGAAGTATTTAAAGAGTAGACAACAGCAATCTGCTGGAACGGCTTCTCAAACGAAGTGTTAGGTTATTTATTTTAATACGGTTACATGCCCTTGTTTTATCCATACCGGATCAAGATCACAGTCTCGAACCATTTTAATGCTGTAAATGTAAACTCCGTCTGCAACTAAGCTTCCGTCAAATGTGCCATCCCAAATAAAATCAGGATTGTTTGAATTAAAAACGATTTGTCCCCATCTATTATAGATGATGATTTCAAACGATTCCAATAATTCAAGTTCATAATATTTAGCACTGAAAAAATCATTAACACTTCCAGAATTGGGCGTAAAAGAATTGGGCACGAAATAACTGTTTTCCATATCAACTAAATCAACTTTAATAGAATCATACTTAAAATTGCCACAATGATTGGTCATTACTGAATAATATCCACTTTCGGTAATTAGAATTCCGTTTGACGTGCTGCCCGTGCTCCAGCTTAATTGAGTTGAAGGTGGCGCAACAAGATTAAGTAAAACTTCTGTTTCACAGGTAGAAAAATCTTCTCCTAAATTGGGAGTAAATGGTTCTTCAAATAAAATTTCAATAGAGTCAATATTAGTGCAACCATTACCAGAAGATACGGTCACTGCATAAACTCCATTTACATGAACTTCAAGCGAGTCACCAGTAGAATTATCATTCCATATCACTGAATTATAACCGTTGGCGACTAGATAGTAAGGAGAGTGACATAAAACCGTATCATTTCCTAAATTGATTTGAGGCAGTGACAATAAAGCAATTGTTGTCGTATCAAAAGAAAGGCAACCATTCAAATCGGTGGCGATAACAGAATATTGACCATCAGTATCCACCCAAATTTCATCATCCATCAACCCGTTTGACCAACTGAAAGTCCCGTTAAACAAATTATCTGCAATTAATGTACTATCTCCGCAAATGCTCATGTCAGGACCGATATCAACCTGGGTAACATCCCAATATGAAATCACAACTTCATCAGTTGCCTGACAACCATTCCCATCTTCTACCGTAACAGAATACAATCCCGGACTTGCTACTGTAATTTGATTCGAAACTGCACCAGTACTCCAATTAATCTGGTTGAAATTTCCAACTACCAAATCAGCAGTTTCATAATGACATAATTGTTGATCAGGTCCTAAATCTAAATTCGGATTGGAATTTAAGATAACATTGATGGAATCTGAAGACGTGCATCCATTAACATCAGTCCCATCCACCCAATATTGACCAGAACTATAAACCCAAAGCGATAAGTTCGTTGAACTATTATACCAAACCTGACCGTTGGTAGAAACAATCGGAACTATTTCAAGACTGTCACCACACAGAGTTGTGTCAGAGCTCAAAGTTACCTCAATAGGTGAAAAAATCTGAACTTGAACCGTATCCCATGCTTGGCAACCATTAATATCATCAACCATAATATTATACACACCTGAAGATAAAGGAATTAAAGTGTCATTAGTACTCTGATCACTCCAGAGAACTTGGTTGAAACCTAGCGCCTCTAAATACACTGTATCGCCTAAACAAACCTGTATATCTGGACCTAAATCTATGATTGGGGTTGATAACAGAGTTACATTTATTGAATCAGAACTTAAACATCCATTAACATCAGTACCGTCCACCCAGTATTGGCCAGAATTATAAATCCATAAACTTGATGCAGTCGTATTGTCAGACCATGTTTGATTACCCACAAAACCATTCAATTGAAGTTCTAAACTGTCTGCACAAATAGTCGAGTCTGGTCCCAAATCAATAACTTGAGGAATATTGACAGCGAGGTAAACAGAATCTATAATACTACAGATGTTATTATTTGCTTCAACCGAATACCAACCTGCGAATCCTACTTGAATACTTTGTTGAGTCGATCCCGTATTCCAAAGGTAGGAGGTAAAACCTGAACCTGCATCCAAATTGGCCATTATACCTTGACAGACTTCCACAGTATCTGAATTAAACAATGAGTTTGCAACCTGATTTCCAATGGTCAAGAACAACATAAAAGAATCTTGCAGGGCAATGCAGTTATCGTCTTGGAAATATATTTGTATTGCTACCGAGTCTCCTGGAGATTGTGTTGTAATTTCTAAGGTATCACCGTTAATGAAATAGGTCGCTCCAAAAACATTACCAACTGAAAAGCTCAAGAGGTCACCTTCGTTATCAAAATAATTGGTAAGTGGTGCAAAATTGTAGTTTGAGGGCAAATCACACGTAAATTGCACCGTTGAATCACCCACAGTGGGAATCGTATTGTTAAGACTTAAAAATTCAGGAA
>JAUHXX010000120.1 GCA_030426825.1 Bacteroidia bacterium
GGCACTGTTGGATAAAGTAGAACGAGAAGATGAATTTGTGGTGGAAGGAGTTCAAAAAGGGATATCGTCTCATTTTTATCAAAGAGGGAGGTTTTCACCAACACGAGAACAAGGTGTGCATCACTTTCAACGGATGTTGTCTTTGGCAATAAATTCGTAATATTGGTACTTAAAGTGTTGAATATGAAAAAGCTTCTGATCTTATTTGTAGTGTTTTCTGTATGTTTTGTTTCATGTAAGAATAAAGGTTGTACGGATGAAACGGCAACCAACTATAATCCAGATGCCAAGAAAGATGATGGCAGCTGTGAATATTTAGAAGATTCTTCAGATTACATAGTGATTGATCCAGGAACCAATGTTGTTGGTTATTCTATCCTCGAAAAATTACCAGGTATTTGGGATGGTCCGGTCACTAGTCCAACACCATTAGGGAGCTTCCCAATATTTATTGTTGACTTTAGACCAATTTCACCTGCCCAAGTTTCGGCGAAAAATGAATTGGATGAGGAAAATGACATATTCATGAGCTTTTTTATTGCTAAACATGCCGGTGAGTATAAAGTGGCATTTAGAAATGGTGGTGGATTCGCAGGTCAAGTAAGAACAGCCTATATGTTGGTGGATTCTGTTTCGGAATCGGGCGGGATTTCATTTTATCGATTCATTGACCCGGCTGGAGGAAAAGAAAGAGTAAACACAACAATTACCTTTAAGGATGACAGCTTAATCATGCACACTTTTACCAATCAATACAATACTTTATCAACTGCCGTTACGCACATGAAGTGGTCTGCCGACCTTCGAGACGCGAGCACCGCTCAAAATTCCATCAGTTTGTTCAATTATCCTCAAAAACAAGAAGTAAAAGATTTTTCATCAACCTTTGATGGTGAAACCGAGGCTGTGTACTATGGTAATGTCGGAGACCCTTATCCAGAAACTGAACAGCCTCATGTAGGAATTTCAAATATCAATATCAATATAACGAACCCTGCAACGGTAAATACTAGTAAGAAAGTGATGATAAGTATTACTGCTCAACCTTTATTTAACAACTTCGTTTTTCAACCGCAGAATTTAGATTATAGATCGCGTTATGTTTTCATTGATGCAGCTGCAAGTTGTAGTTTCAGTTTCAATTATATGCATCCTGGTAATTATTATGTAAACTGTATTTATGATGATAACGGAGACTTTAACTTTTCATCAGGAGATTACATGAATGGTTCGTTTGATATTCCGTTCACCTTAGGTGCTGAACAAACTATTTCTAAAGCAGTGTCTATTGATTTTCAAATTCCCTAATTAGGGTTTTTGAGGTACGATAGTGGTCATTGATCGCAGTTCTTCCACTTTTACCGTCTTAACCGGTTCGATCAAGTTTAAGGAATGGTAAGCGCATAAATCATCTATCAATTTTCTGGTGATGACATAACGGTCAGATAAATCTGGTAATTGACATCTTCCATTTTCCTCGATTTCAATTTTATTTTCTAAGCCAATATTAGAGGTCATTCTGATAAAGAGAATGCCATGTTTAGCTAAAGACTTTACCAGTGCTTCAAACATTTGATGAAAGTGGGTGTGGTCTTTGGCAAAGTGCAAAACAGCATTGCAGATAATAAAATCAAAGGTTGTTGAACCAAACGGAAGGTCTTCAATTGCTCCTTTTTGAAATTTTAATTGGCTGAACTGCTCCTTTATGGCCTGAATTTTTTCAGGTTCTGGATCAAAAGCTGAGACCTTAAATCCATTTTTTAGGAGCCAATAGATATTTCTCCCTCCACCACATCCGGCGTCTAGGATTTGACTGTTCTTTGCTATTTTATCTTTTAAAAATTGATCTAAAAGATAAATATCTAGTCCTTTTATTTCGTCTAAAGTTTTCATGTTGCGAATTCCCAAGCTGTTCTATAACTTGCTTTTTGTTCAACAAAATCTAAGAAATCGTTGTAAAATTTATCTTGTCCCAAAGTAGCCGAATCACCAATTACAATCAATTTCTTTTTGGCTCTTGTCATGGCTACATTCATTCTTCTGTAATCTGATAAAAATCCGATTTCACCATTTTCATTTGATCTGACTAATGAGATAATGATGATGTCTCTTTCTTGTCCTTGAAAACTGTCAACCGTATTGCAATCTGCATTAACAATGTTTTGCTGAATTTCGCTAAGCTGACTTCTATACGGAGTGATGATGCCAATAGATTGGTCGTTTGTTTGTAATTGCAGTTCTTGAAGCACCTTCTCAATAATGCCAACTTCTCCTGGATTAGATATGCCTCCTCCATTTTGTTCTTTCACTTCTTCATATCCACATCCAGCAGTATCGATAAATTCAACCGCTTCAAAATCATTATTGTCTACCTTTTGATCTGCAACAGACTCATGTGCAATCAATTGATTTTTATAAAATTGAGCATTAGAATACGCCATTATGGTGGCGTTCATTCTGTACTGAACGTTTAATAAAACTCTGGGTTTATCTATTTCAGCCGCTCTTTCTAAAACAGATTTTGCCAGCCCCATTTTTTCGGCTATTCTTGATTTTACTGTTGGTGGAAGTTGTAAATCATCACCTGCTAAAACCATTTTCTCTCCTAAATGTGCTACACTCCAAATGGCGGGCTCAATAGCTTGACCAGCTTCATCAATAATCAGGTAATTATAACAATCTTGAGGTAAATTGAACTGTTGAATTGAAAAGAAGGTTCCGCATATTACTTCTGCTTTTTCTAAAACATTCTGTGAAATATCTTTTTGAATTTTTCGGATATCAGAGCGCAGTGATTTTAATTCTTGCTTCAGTGCTTTTCGCTCTTGATACTCTTCTTTACCAAAATTTCGTTTGTATTTAAATGCCTTTTTTCTCAGGTCATCAGATTGATTTTTGAGTTGCTGAAGAAATTTAAACGAGCTGTCATTTTTGATTTTAGTTTCTAAGTAGGCGGCTTTTACCTTTTCGTCAATTTTATTTTCATTCCCAATTCTTACAACATTTACTTTGTCATTCAATAATTGAATTGAAATGTTGTCAACAGCTGCATTTGAAGGTGCACAAACCAGTATACTTTTACTGTTTTGAGTGAGTTTTTTAATTCCAGCTACCAAAGTTGTTGTTTTACCTGTGCCGGGTGGGCCGTGAATGATACTTACTTCATTATCCGATAATATTTCATTAACCGCTTTGTTTTGAGCTTCATTTAAACTTTCTGCGTGATAACTTTCATCAGCTTGAAAAGATTTGTTTGACTCGTAAAATCGAATGGGTAGATTATCTTTTTCAGCATCTAGAATTTGTCGAATTCCTTTTTCAAAGGCGTCATACGTTTTAGTATCTACTAAAGCGTTTAATCCTACTTTCCCTTTTTTAATCCAATCTTCAATCTCTTCATCACCACATTTAATTGTGATTTCATTGTCTCTGTAAAAAGTAATTTGGCCCTGAGCTGATTCACCATCTGAATTGAATATCTCAACAGTTTTCCCCGTTTTAAAGCTACTGCCTTCTTGGTTTGGGTTGGTTTTAATTTCAATTAGTTGATCCCCAAAATCATTAAATTTTAATTCAGTAAACTCTATTGGATACAAGGTGATACCCTCTTCAATTCGCTTTGAATAATCACTGGCATCCGTCAACATTTTGTAATCATCTAGCTCTTCTTGCTTTTCAATTTGTAAAGCTTTGAGCAGGTTTTGAAAATGTTCTTTTGTGGATGCTTGCATTAACACGAAGATATCAATTCTTCTTATCTTGTCTTTTTATAAGCGGCATGAAATCTTACGAACAGATACAATCAGAATTACTTAAAAAAGATCCAGTTTTGGCGGATGTAATAACCCGCACGAAAGGGGAAATTCTCCCAACTCCTTCAATTGATATTTATTACTATTTATTGAATTCAATTGTCTCTCAGCAGCTATCTGTGAAAGTGGCAGATGTAATTTGGAATCGTTTTTTGGATATGTTTCCAGATCGCTATCCCATTGAAGATTTGGTTCTAGCTAAATCAGATCAAGAATTAAGAGCTGTTGGTTTATCATTTCAAAAATTAGGATATATGCGAAATGTGGCGGAGTTTTCTAAAAATAAAGGCATGTCTTATGAGCAAATTGGCGAATTATCAGATGAAGAGATCATCAAATATCTCACTGAAATTAAAGGAGTAGGCAAGTGGACAGTGCAAATGGTATTAATGTTTCCAATGGATCGGCCAGATGTTTTTCCGGTAGATGATTTAGGGATTCAAATGAAAGTGAAGCGGTTTTACCAACTGACCACAGAAAAGAAAGCCTTAAAGGAAGATATGATCAAAATTGCAGAAAAATGGAAGCCATACAGAACATTGGCAAGCAAGTTGTTATGGAATGCATTATAGAAATTTTATCTTAGCAGCATCAGAATTATTATTATGAAAAAAGTACTCTTAATTTTCGCTTTCATTTTATCAGTAGGAATGAGCTACGCACAGAATGTTACCGGAAACTGGCAAGGCATTTTAACTCACCCAAATGATACTATTGGGTTTACAGATAATTATGCTTTTTGGTTAAACATTGAGCAAGAAGGAGACTCTATTTATGGACAATCGCGAATTGAATTGGCCAATTCAAAGAATTTCAGTGTGATGCATTTTAAAGGTACATTTAAAAATAAGCATTTGGATATAGTTGAAACTGCATGGGAAGAATCGCATATGGGAGAAGGGATTTTCATTAACTGGTGTTTGAAAAGAATGAGTTTTATTTATCACTGGGAAGATTCTACCGAGACCATGAGAGGGATTTGGTCATCCAACAAAGAATGTGGGCCAGGAGAAGTGTTTTTGCATAGGTCAGCAGTTGAATTTAGCAACAGAACATCTCAAAGTCACGAATATTTGAGTTTTAAAGATTTGAAACAACGATTGCGTCAAGAAGAGTCAGTTGTGAATACTAAAGTTGTGTTGAGTAAGGTAACTTTTGAAGCAGATCAATATAAGTTATTGCCTGAGTCACGACCAATCCTCAAAGAGCTCAAAGATATTATGGTTGCTCACCCAACATTGAAAATTAATATTCTCGGCCACACAGGGAACATTGGACATGATCAATACAACTTAACTTTATCTCTAGAACGCGCAAGAATAGTGAAAGATTATCTTGAAAAGTTAGGGATTCAGGAGTCACGTATTCACTATCATGGTTTTGGAGAATCACGACCAATAGCAACAAATTCTACCGAAGAGGGTCGAAAGAAAAACCGAAGAATTGAGTTTGAAGTTATCGCTCAATAATTACTCGAAAATAGTGATGTCTGGAATAATTACCTCTTGACGTTTATCGGCAATTGTTACCTCCTCCATTATCGTAATTTGACCTGAAGGCGATTGTAAAGATGAATCTTTAGAATAAGTGTAGATTTTGTAATCACCTCTTGTTAGGGCTGTAAATTGATAGGTTCCGTCAGGTCCAGTTCTAACACGGTCGTTGTAGGTGACGTTGTCCCCGTAAATGATATATACATCCAAATCTGCGCCTGGATATTCAGCCCAAAGAGTTGTGAAATTTTGGTTGTAATCTTCAACATTTACTTTACCTGTAATGCTCGCTAAACCGCCTTCTCCTGGTTCTTTGTTGCATGAAAAGGTTAAAGATAAAATACCGATAAAAAGGATGAGATTTTTCATGTTATTGGTTGTTGATTTTGATAATTTTACTCGTTTTTTCTGTTTCTCCGGTTTTAAATTCCATGATGTAGGTTCCAGATTGCAAATTATATTCTTGTGCATCAAAGGTTATTTGGTGGATTCCAGGATCTAAAAAGCTATTGAAATTGATAACCTCTGCAGCGAGTCTACCCGATAAATCGTACAATTTTACGGATGCTTGTCCTTTCTCGGCCATATGGATTTCAAAAGTAATTTGATCAGTAAAAGGATTGGGGTAGGTAAGAATGTCGTTTTCAACAATATCAAAGAAAGCAGTTAACTCTTCATCAGCGGTGAAGTTGTTTTTGATGGATGAGCTGTCGTTGATGCCTATGATATTTGTTCCTTCCCAATGCGAAAAAGAATATCCAGGATTGGCAAAAACACTTACTTTTACGGGGTTGCCATTATAATAAACTCCTGTCCATGGATATTCCTCTGGGATAATCGTACTGATTTGAATTTGTCCAGCCCCTTTTGGATAAACATCCAAGGTTATATCCACTTGATCTGTCATTGCAAAGGTTGATTGTACGTTATTGCGCATGTGAAACGGTCTATTGTTGATGAAGTATGATATGGAGTCAAACTCTGAATTCCATTCAGCAACATTTTCAGCTCTGCTAAGGTAAAAAGAGTTAAAGACGAGTTTATCTGGCTGTCCCCAAAGGTCAAAATGTCGCTGCATTTCGGGTTCAAATTCATCATAAACCTCCTGCGCAATTTTTCCAAATTCTTCAGGGCTAAAAGAAGTGTTCACAATATCTGCGAAACGATTGATGAAGTAATTCCTGAATTCATCATTATCAAGTAGATTCAATAATATTCTTGAGTGTGGATCAGTAAATTCGGGTTGTAATATGGCTCCGAGATAATTGTATTCAACCCCTGTTCCGCCACCAAATCCAGTTACTAAGTTTAAGCCCAAATCAGTGTCCCAAAGAATGTACCTCCATTTACTTGCAGGCAAGGTGTTGCGCCAAAACTTAATGTTATTAGTGGTTCCAGCTTCTGATATCCAATCGTAATTTCCGTAATAGGTCTCGGTCAGCATATAATCCACGAAATTTTCAATGTCTAAATTTGAAGCAGCCCATGCGTAATTCGAATCAATAGCCATATCATTGTCCACAATAAACTCCACCATTGCAAGAAAGTGGTCGTTTGATCCTTGGAATTCATCTCCACTGAATCTTAAAAGTTCTATGTGATCACCATTAACTTCATAATTGGTTTCAATGTATTTCTCATCTTGTCTTTCTCTTAATCCGTATACGCCCCAATATTCTCCGTTAATGTACACCAAAACCCCGGTGTGATCCATGATGTCCAAATTTAGGTCTCTGGCTGCACGGTTCATCAATCCATCTCTAAAATGGGTAGTATTGAAATCAACGCCCCCATTTCTCACATTAAAACTTTTAAGGCGGTTAATGTTTGGTTTGTCCGGAAAAGGAGAAAAATTGAACCAGCCATCCCCATGTTTTTCGTTGGCAAGAAACCTAAAACTCTTTTGGGGCCATCCTCTTGAGAAATTACCGTGAATTTTAATAGAACAATCTTGTCCCATCTGTTTAATTTGATTTTTATCTAAATACTCTACATGACCTGGAAGTTCGACATCTTGGTAGTAGTTAGCTATTCCCCAATATGGGAATGAATGGACACTGGTGTCCACATTTGGCCCGAGCATATAGATGCCACTTAAAGTGTCAAATAACCAGAGTGAATCTGTTGTAATAAAAATTACTGGCATAGTAGAGGAGTCATCAATAATATAAGTTTTAGTCACCGTTTCACTCGGCAGTAGGTTAGGGTCTGATGACAAAACTGTAGCTCTAAGAGTTCCACTTGAACTAAACGCAATTGGTCCCGAATAAATTGGAGATGTTGCGACAGGGTAACTTCCATCTAGGGTGTAGTAAACCGTTTCGCCTGGAGGTTCTGTTGAAATGGTTACAGTTTGGGTACCATTGTAAAATCCAGATTCCAATGATACTGAACAATTTGCTGCATACCCTTGATAACAAGTCGTTGCATTCGCGTTGCACGGTGTTGGATTGGCAAGTAAACACCAATTGTCCGTTCCATCTGGTACCCTGCCTCTTGAATGATTGAAATGGACATTTCCAACTATAAACTCATCCTCAATTTCTCCATTCGGTTTTTTGAGGCTTAATCGCTGTCCTTCTCTTGACAGGGTAAAGTTGGTGTGTAAATTGCTCGTTTCAGGAAAGCTAAGAAAAGTAGTATCGGAGCCAGCAACGCCAAAAATTGGAAGAACATAAGCAGACATATCATCTAAACCCTGATCATAATTGTGAATTTGAAGGCTTAGGACATTTTCTCCAATAACCAGTGCCTCTTTCAATAGGTCTTCATCCAAAAAAAAGAATTCGGCACAATCAAAAGGGTCAGGTGAAGGACAAGAATAAAAAGCGGCTTCATGTTCTTCGGTAGCATAAGCGTTATAAGGAGGTCTTCCAACATTCCAAATATTATTTCGTGCAATTTCAACTCCGTTGAGATAAGCAACAAAAGCGTCATCATAATCCATAGCCATAAAACCTGATAAAAATTGATCTTTCGTTGCTAGAGAAAAAGTATCTCTCATATATAAAGATGTGGTTGCAGAAATGGTTGTAGCGTCATCTCCATCACCATAGCCAATTGAAATTTGGCCACTCAACCATCCAGAATCATCAAAACCTGGGTCGGTCCACGTTGGATCAGGTTCAGAGCTTCCAAGTTGATATCGCCAAAAAGTTCCAGGAAAAATAGGAACCTCATAATGATCAATGATAAGTGACCTGTCCTTCCCTGAACAAAAGACTAACATACAACTGTCCGGCCTTAAAATCACATCAGGAAAATTCCATCTCTTTTGTTGTGTGTCAAAAGTTTCAAGATAGTATCCGTTCAGAGGAATTGGGTTGGGGCTTGGGTTATAGATTTCAATCCAATCTTCATAATCGCCTTCAAAATCTTGGATAATATATCCGTTTGCTGCGCAGACTTCATTAATCACAATTTGACCATAAGTCAATTGGAGGCATCCAAACAAACATAAAACACTAAATATTGACTTCATGAAAGATTTTTTCTTCAACAATTTACAAATTTTATAATTGCTTATAAATTAGAGTTTAAGGTAGCTTTTCACATAGAGTCGTTCAAAATAATTGAATCCCCTATTTATCATTCCTTTTGAAATTATTATATTCATGTATCCAACAATGAGTTGGTAAACTAGTATTAACTAAAAAAAAACACTATGAAAAAGTTATTATTCATGATGTTCCTTTTAGGTGGTATTTCTTTCGGTTTCACTAGCTGTGGAGGAGAAGAAGAAGGAGGAGAAGAAACAACGGAATCTACTGAAGAAGGTGCAGAAGAAGAGGCTCATTAAGCCATTCAAAAGTACTTGACAAACCATCTCTATACGGGATGGTTTTTTTTAATTCAATTTCTTTTCACAATTTTCATCATTTAACCACTTGCCCCATTTCTTGTTATAGCCATGAACGGCATTGGTAGCTTTGCCTTGACCATCAACCATAGGGTATTTATTGTTTGCCCAATTAAAAATTCCGCCGTATAAATTATAAACAGATTTGAATCCTGCCGCTAATAATTTTTCTCCTATTTTTTCAGATCGATAGCCAATTGAACAATACACGTAAACTTTAGATGTTTTAGGGATGTCAGCAACTGATGAGATGTTGAAATTGTCGTACCCAATAAATCTTGCCGTTTTAATATGACTAGTTTGGTATTCTTTTTTTTCTCGAGCATCTAAAATATAAATCGTTGAGATTTTCGACATTTCAAACTTGAGTTGTTCTGGCTTTGCTAGTGGCACTGTTCCCTTAATATAGTTTCCACACATCTTGTCAAACCCTTCCGGATTTTGCGAATAACCTGTGAATGTGAGACAAAAGAATAAAAGTGAGATTAGCAATTTCATACAGAACGAAGTTACCAAAACAGTGCCAATTAATCCAATAATGAAAAAATTAAGTGACCTATGCTACACCTATTAGTCGTTTGGGATTTTATTTTTGTACAAGATTGAAGAAATTTATCCCCATACTAAATTGGTTGCCTAGCTATTCAAAAGCTCAATTCAAGGGAGATTTACCTGCAGGTTTAACCGTAGGAATATTGCTTATACCACAAGGGATGGCTTATGCTATGATTGCTGGTCTTCCACCAGTGTTTGGATTATATGCTGCACTGATTCCTCAAGTTGTATACGCTATTCTGGGTACTTCTAGACAGTTGGCGGTTGGTCCGGTTGCTTTGGATTCTTTATTGGTGGCTTCTGGTTTGGGAGCTTTGAAGTTGTCCGGCATAGAAGAGTATATTTCTGCGGCAATCTTTCTTTCACTATTGAT
>JAUHXX010000121.1 GCA_030426825.1 Bacteroidia bacterium
AAAGGTGGGTTAGTAATGCCTTTAATTTTAAGATTCAATTTCACAGATCAAACGAATGAGGTTGTAAGAATCCCTGCTGAAATTTGGAAAACAAATGATGTTGAAATTTCAAAGGTTTTCATCTTTAAAAAAGAGGTGTTGAGTATCGAACTTGATCCTTTCTTAGAAACTGCAGATTGCGAAATGGAAGATAATTTTTGGCCAAGAAAACAAGTGCCTTCAAGATTTGATATTTTCGAAGAAAAAAACGGTTGGGGTAAATATCACTAGAAAATCTAACATTCTGGCTTAGCAGCTAATTATTGCTAAATTCCAACCATTTCGTGAATGTTCTCGTTAATAAGAGTGACCCAATTCTTATTAAATGAAAATAGCTAGTTTCCTATTCCTTTTTTTCGTTTCTCTGAATTCTTTTTCTCAAGCTTGGTTTGAATTGTATCCTTTCAAAGTAGTATACAGTTTTGAAGATACTGTCAATTTAGAGTACCTCAACGTTGATACAGTGACCAATCCAAATAATGTTTGGGAGATTGGACAACCACAGAAAACTGTTTTCGTTAATGGAAATTCATCTCCTACTGCAATTGTAACCGACACATTAATGCCATACCCGATAAATGATACTTCAGAGTTTATCATTGAAGTTCCTGTCAACGATTTTACTTTATATCATGTTTATGGAGACTATTTTGTAGATTCAGATACTATAAATGACTATGGTAAGATAGAAGTGTCTTATGATCACGGGGCAAACTGGATAATGATTTCTGACGACACTTCTAAGTATTTAGGATGGGGTGGAGATACACTAAGTTTTCCATGGACACATGACTCTTTATTTCAACTTACAGGTTCTAGCGGCGGCTGGAAACATTTCAATATACATTTGGAACACTATGAAAATGTTTTGAGTTATTATTCAATACCAGCAACAACCGATACAGCATTGTACAAGTTCAGTTTTATTTCGGATGGAAATTTTGATAACAGAGATGGGTTGATGTTTGACAACATTACTATAGTGAGTGTATATGCTTTTAGTCTAGAAGAATTAGAAGATCAAAACTTTGGCGTTTACCCAAATCCAAATTCGACAGGTACAGTATTTTTTAAGGATAAAAACATCAATGAAATATCAATAAAAGATATGCAAGGAAAAGTAGTTTTGACACAGAAATATGATAAGATAGAATCGATAGATATATCTGAGTTACCTAATGGTGTATATTTATTAGTAGCCACCGTAGGGGAAGAAAAAAGGAGTTGTAAACTAATTAAATCCTGAGAGGTCCTTTTTTATTTTAAGGCATTCAAAGCCTTTAAAATAATCTCACCGGCTTGCTGAATTTCTTCTTTTGTAATTGAGATAGGAGGGGAGAGTCTAAAGCTATTAGGGTGAGATAAGAACCAGAAACTGATTAATCCCATATCTAAACATTTATCAACCACTTGTTGAACCTGTTCGGCGCTCTCCATATCAATAGCGAACATTAATCCGATTCTTCTGATTTCGGAAATTTTAGGATGCTTGGTAAGCAAGGATTCTAGTAATTGACCTTTTGATTCAGCCTCCTCCACCCATTTTTCAGTTTGTAACACCTCTAAACAGGCATGTGCAGCAGCACATACAACTGGATGGCCTCCAAAAGTTGTAATATGACCAAGCATTGGATTAAAACTTAATTGTGACATGAGTTTCTGGGATGAAACA
The DNA here is from genome assembly GCA_030426825.1 of Bacteroidia bacterium. Taxonomy (GTDB): domain Bacteria; phylum Bacteroidota; class Bacteroidia; order Flavobacteriales_D; family Crocinitomicaceae; genus Paracrocinitomix. The sequence goes on from JAUHXX010000121.1 coordinate 1,712, forward strand.
AATGCACCAATTGGCATTCCGCCACCCAACGCTTTTCCTAAAGTTAAAATGTCTGGTATAATTCCAAAATGCTCGAATGCAAAGTTTTTACCGGTTCTACCGATTCCACATTGAATTTCATCAAAAATTAGAAGAGCTCCAGTTTCATTACATCTTTGCCTTAAAGCTCTTAAGAAATCTAGGTTTGGAATTCTAACTCCTGCATCTCCTTGAACTGTCTCAATGATCACAGCAGCCGTTTTTTCAGAAATTTCTTCTAAGTCTTCTATTCGGTTAAAATTAATAAACCTGACTCCAGGTAACAAGGGTCTGAAGGCTGCTTTTTTGGTTTCATTCCCTGAAACACTTAATGAGCCGTGTGTTGATCCATGATAGGATCCTTTGAAAGAAACAATTTCGTGTCTTCCGGTTGCGCGTTTAGCTAGTTTAAGGGCTCCTTCATTTGCCTCTGTTCCTGAGTTTACGATATAAGCGCAACTCAGGGAATCAGGTAATAACTGTTGCAGTGATTTAGCCAGATTGACCTGGGCGGTCTGAACAAATTCGCCATAAACCATGACATGTAAATGCTTGTCAACTTGATCTTTTATGGCTTGTACTACTTTTGGATGATTATGACCTATATTGTTGACCGCAACGCCGGCGATCATATCCATATATTTTTTGCCTGACTTGTCCCAAATATAAATGCCTTCAGCGCGATCAACCTCTACCAAAAATGGGTTGGGATTCGTCTGAGCTAAATGCTTTAAAAAGTTACCTGTTTGGTCCGCCTGGAGGTCCGCCATGTCCTGCACCTTGATGATTTCCTTTTTTAATTTTCTTCAACAGTTCTCTTTTGAATCTCTCTTCGGCAAGAAATACTTTTGCCGCTTTTTTCTTGTCAAGAACTTGAGCAAATTTACCTAAATATTCTGTTCTGATCGCATTCTCTTTTTTATCGATAGCAAATAGCTCTTCTGTTTTAGAATAGGCCTCTTCAGCAGACATTTCGTCCATGTTTCTGAGTTCTTTATGCAATTTACGTCCTGCTTTTCTTGTTTCCTCAATTTTGGCGTCATATTCATTGTAGACAGGCCAAAAAACTTCCGCTTCTTTTGGACTCAAGTTTAAAACACTCGATATAAATGCAACTTTTTGAGCTTGAATTTGCTCTTCCCGATCACGATTGTTTCCGCCCTTTTGAGCCATGGAGTTTAAACCAACCGATACTAATAATATGACTAATAACTGTTTCATTTTATAAATCTTCTAAATACAATTCTTCAATGTCCTCTTCAAGAAAGTAATACTCATCCTCTTCATCATCTGTTAACTCATCTGTGATTTCTATGTCCTCATTTTCCAATAAAAAATCTACAATTTCATCTTCATCTAAAAACGCCAAATAAGACTCTACTTGTTCTTCCTCTACCTGTTCTGATTCAACAGTTACTTCTGCAATTTCAACTTCATTATCCGGTTGAATCATGAAGAAAATAAGTGCACATGCTGCAACAGCAGAAACGAATCCAATCAATTTCATTGGCCAAACTCTTTCTGGAATTTGAGTTGTAGTTTCTTCAGTCTCAATTTTGTTCATCAAATCAGCTGAAAAATTTGCAAAGAAGTCTTTTGGAACCTCTGGTTTAGTAGACTTTTGAAACTGAATATCAGATGTTTCACCTTCGATTAAACCACTCATTTTAGAATGAAAGTTATCGAAGAATCCTTCAGGAATCTCAGGTTTAGCTGACTTCTTTAAATTATCTAATATGTTGTATTTTTCTTCCACTTGTTCTTTTGACTGTTATTTTGCTGAAAGGATTAAAGTGATTTAATTATTTCTTCAATTTTTTTGGCTGCTAAATGATAAGATGCTTTTAATCCTCCAACACTCGTGCCTAACATTTCGGATATTTCTTTGAACTTTAGTTCTTGAAAATATTTCAATTCAAATACCAACCTTTGCTTTTCAGGTAAGGTGTTTAGTGCGTCAAGTAATACTTTTTCAATGGCCTCTCCGCTCATTTCCTTTCCGTCCGTAGCTAATTGATTCTCGAATAAAGGAGGATCAAGATCCACTTTGGTCATTTTCGAGTTTTTTGAAAGAAATGTGTGCGTTTCGTTAAAAGCTATTCGATATAACCAGGTATATAAGTTAGCCTCTTCTCTAAAATTATCTAGACCTTTCCAAGCTTTGATAAACACATTTTGCATGACATCCTCCGTATCGTCATGGTTTTTAACCAGTTTTCTTATTTGCCAATAAATACGTTCCTGATACTTTTTGACAATTTTTTCGAAGGCACTTGCAGGATTGATTTTATACTCATCCAACAATGCTTTATCAACGAGTACTGGCTGTTCTTCCGAATTATCTTTTCCTACAATTTTCAAGTGATTGGATGAATTACTTTCTTTGGACAGCTCTTTCTGCTGCCGCAATGACGTCTTGGGTGTTGACCCCGTATTTTGTAAGTAATTCTTCACCTTTTCCACTTTCACCGAATGTGTCGTTTACTGCAACCATTTCTAATGGACTTGGTAATTTTCGAGCCAATAACTGAGCTACTGTATCACCTAAACCTCCGTTCATCATGTGTTCTTCAGCGGTTACTACACATTTAGTCTTGTTAATTGAATTTAAGACTGTCTCTTCATCAAAAGGTTTAATCGTATGCACATTTATTATTTCAGGATTGATCCCTTTTTCCAATAATGCCTTTCCTGCTTCAATCGCTTTCCAAACCAAATGACCTGTTGCTAAGATAGTTACGTCTTTACCTTCATTCATAACATCTGCTTTACCAATCACAAATTTTTTGTTAGGATCAGTAAAATTAGGAACCTTTGGACGTCCAAATCTTAAATAAACTGGACCTTCATATTCAGCAATTGCTATGGTGGCAGCCTTAGTTTCATTATAGTCACAAGGAGAGATTACTGTCATGTTTGGTAACATTTTCATTAAGCCAATGTCTTCTAATATTTGATGTGTAGCACCATCTTCTCCTAAAGTCAAACCAGCGTGTGAAGCACAAATTTTAACGTTCTTATTTGAGTAAGCTACAGATTGACGAATTTGATCATAAACCCTACCGGTACTGAAGTTTGCAAATGTTCCAGTGAACGGAATTTTACCTCCAATAGTTAAGCCTGCCGCGATACCAATCATGTTGGCTTCAGCAATTCCTATTTGAAAAAATCTGTCAGGATTTTCATCTTTGAATGCGTTCATTTTTAAAGAACCAATAAGATCTGCGCAAAGAGCAACCACATTTGGGTTGGTTTTACCTAACTCTTGCAGTCCAGCGCCAAATCCTGAACGTGTGTCTTTGTGATCAATGATTTCAAATGTTTTCATTTTTGAATTAGAGGTTTATAGTGGTGTTACCACCAGGTTTGATTGTGAATGATTTTTGGGCAGTATAATCAGTTGATACAGATTCTGACCAACGGTATACTACTTTATATTTTCCAGGCTGTAAATAAAACTTGCCCATTGTCTCATCTTGTGCAAAATCGCATACCCATTCAGCTGTCTCGTCCTGGTCGTTCAACAAAAACAGCTGTCCGACAATAGGCTTGGTTGCTCTATAGTCTAACAATCCTGATCCAGGAATGTCGATATAAGTATGTTGACTTTGGGTGATTTTTACATTCTTTTTATAAATTCTAGGTAAGGTGAGGATCTCAAGATCATATTCACCAACAATATACCGTTGGATAAGGTCTATATCCTGAACATTTAAGGTTACTGCTTTTCCTTTTTGAGATACTCTCACTTTAACATTAGAAGTTTTAGTAGGTCCTTTAATTCTTACTTTTAACATTCCTTGAGGACAATCTGCTGGAAGAATGTTGTGTTGGCCCTTATACAACTTTAGTCCCTCAACGGTCACCTGAGGTAATGTGTTTACAACCATATCATATTGAATAGATGGGTCAATTACCACAATTGTATCTGGCTGATTTTTGAAATTCATGGTATGCATGAAAGTGTATTTTAGTTCTTTGGTTCCAGCCTTATAAAGGAAAACGGTTGTATTTGTTTCTGTAGGTTTAGCATGAATATCATTTAAATTAATTTGAGCTGTTGTGTTGTTTAACGCATCTAGAATTACTGATTTCATCACTTTTTTGAATGATTGTAGAGTAGAGGCCTCATAAAACCTTCCAATACAGTCAAATTCGTTCAAATATTTCAAATCGATTCCTAGCCCAACTACGAATGGTGTGACATTAATATCTTTTGCTTTTAATTTAGCGGCAACTTCACAAGGGAATTGGTCACAAGCCTCCAATCCGTCTGTTATTAGAATAATGATATTTCTAGCATTCTTGTCCGGGAAATCTCCTGCCGCAGCTTCTAAGGAACGAGCTATTGGCGTTGTTCCTTTAGGTTCAACGCGGTTGATGAAGTTTTTAATTCTTCCAAAATTATCTTGTCCAAATTCTACTTCTAACTTGGTGTCATCACAGTCTTGATAGGTAGGTGTAACTGGAGATTGGTGTCCATAAACTCGCAATGCCAATTCTAGATTAGGTGTGCCTTCTAAGTCATCAATTGCTTCGCCTAGGATTTCTCTGGCCAATTGAATTTTTGTCGCACCTTCCCATTTTCCATTCATGGAGTTAGATGCATCAAAAATAAAAAGAATTCGAGTTAACTCTTGGGCCTTAACGTAACTTGGCGCAAAGAGAAAAAGGATAAATAATATGGACAAGAATTTTCTCACTAATAATCTCCAAGAGTTTCTGTTAGTTGAGAAAGTGCTTCTTTGGCTTGCTCAGCAGAAGGAGCTGAACCGTGCCACTTATGTGTGTGCATCATGAAATCTACGCCGTTCCCCATAATGGTTTCCATAATGATCACAATCGGTTTTCCGTTTCCGCACATACTTTTTGCTTTGGTTAAGGTTTGAACAATTTCTTCATGGTTATGTCCATCCATTTTTAACACTTCCCAACCGAAGGCTTGCCATTTTTGTGCCAAATCTCCCATTGGTAACACATCATCAATATCGCCATCAATTTGTTTATGGTTATAATCTATGGTTGCAATAAGGTTGTCCACCTTATTTCCTGCCGCATACATTGCCGCCTCCCAAATTTGACCTTCTTGTAATTCCCCGTCACCATGTAACGTGTAAACTATCTTTTCGTCACCATTTAATTTTTTGGCGAGTGCAGCTCCAATCCCAACAGAAAGTCCTTGACCTAATGATCCAGTGGCAATTCTTACACCTGGTAAATTTTTTGCTGGACTAGGATGACCTTGTAATCTACTATCAATTAATCTGAAAGTCGCCAATTCTGATTTGTCAAAAAATCCTCTATGCGCTAAAGTGCTATATAGCACCGGAGAAATGTGACCATTTGATAAAAAGAATAAATCTTCTCTTTTTCCATCCATCTCAAATTTAGCAGGATCTATGTCCATAATTTCAAAATATAAGGCTGCGAAAAAATCCGCACAGCCAAGAGACCCACCTGGGTGACCGGATTGTACATCACTTACCATTCTAACGATATCTCTTCTAATTTGAGAACTAATTTTTTGTAATTCGGCTACTTCCATATTGATTCATCAGTTTGAATTGTCAAAAGTAAATTTATTTTAAATCCTAATGGCTTTATAAACTTTATTTTAATCCCAAAGTTTTGCACAATAAATAAGAATATTAACGTTCTCTATGATTACTGAAAAAAAAATCACATTTTTGTAAAAAGTGGTGCAACTTCTGAGAGTTTTACTGCGTTTTGGTAATAGTCATTCACCTTAATTAAGACAATGAAAAAAACATTATTAATCGGCGTATTGATGCTAACTGCTGCTATCAGTGGGCAAGCGCAAGAGAAAAAGAATCAAAATCAGCCCATGAAGTTGGTTCCAATTGAAACAAACAATATCACGCCAGAACAAGAAATCAAAAATTGTCAATCTCAAATTGAAGCAATTGATAAAAAAGAGGCTTGGATAAGATCTAATCCAGAAGAGTTGAAAACTGCTAATGAAACTAACTGGTTTGAAAATGCGGATAAAACTCGTGAAGATTTAAGAAAAAGAATTGCTGAATTGAAAAAATAAAAAAGAAAATTATGCTCAAATCCATTTTAAAAATAACGGCATCATTTTCTTTGATGCTTACGTCAATCGGTTCATTTGCTCAAGCTAACGCTGACTGTAATACTTTGGAGCCAATATGTAGTAATTCAGGTGTGCAATTTACGGCCAGTTCAAATGTGCAAGACGCCTCAATTACTAATCCCGGCAATGATTATAACTGCTTAGGTTCTTCACCGAACCCGACATGGTATTATATGCAAGTTGGAGTTTCGGGAAATTTACAGTTCTCTTTATCAGCTCCACAGGATATTGATTTCATTATCTATGGACCATTTAATAATCTTGTAGATGCCCAAAACGGATGTAACAGTTACGGAAACGGTGGTGCAGGAGGAAATGTTATTGATTGCAGCTACTCTGCAACCAATATGGAGACACCTACGATTAACGGAGCAGTAGTAGGAGAAATATACGTATTGTTAATTACGAATTACGCCAATTCAGTTCAGAATGTTGATTTTACACAAACAAATGCTGGCCAAGCTGGAGCTGGTGACCTAGATTGTAATATTATCGTTGCACCGCCATGTGTTTCTGATCCTGGAACATTTGTAATTACAAAAAATGGGAATGTCACCCAAAACGCTGTTTATTTATGTGAAAATGATCAAATAGCGATTACTTCAAATCAAGATTATATATTACCAAATGATACGATTGCTCAACCTTTAGGTGATGGAATATACACAGCACAATTATTATGGTTGGTGTATAGTGCTCCACCTTCAGTAGCTGACCCTTCAATGGATCCTAACTTCTTGAATTTCGCAATTCCTGCGGATGATATTAACGATATGAATAATGGAGCGAGTCCAATTATTACAAATTTTGGATGCGGAACATATTTCTTTGTGCCTGTTGCAGGTGATGACGGTATAGGTGGAAATAATAATGTATCAAATGGGACGAATGATAATGGTTCATTGCACTGGGATAAAAATGGGAATGGTTGCTACAATCTTGGGGCACCAATTGAGGTGACTTATGCTTGTGCAATTACCACAACAAATTCTTTGAATTGTAATCCGCCAACTACCGTGAACGGAGTTGATATTCAGATTTCTGGAGGAGATGGTAACTATACAATTGTGAATACAGGTGCAGGGAATTTAGCTAGTACAACTGTTAACAATGGTGGTACAGCAACGATTTCAGATTTAGAGAATAATAATACATGGAGTATTTCGATTACTGATGCTCAAGGATGTACTGCTACTGCAAATGGAATTTTCTCAGGCCCTGTAATTACTGATGTAACTATAACAGCGGCTGCATCATGTCCAGCAGGAACACCCGGACAAGTTGATGTAACAGTGAACGGAACATCTGGAAACGGAGCTCCTTATTTAATTTCTATGGCTGGTGGAGCGCCACTTCCGGGAACGACTCAATCTTATAATAATGTAGCTGGTACATTAGTACCAATTGTAGTTTCAGATGCAGCTGGTTGTACAGCTGATTCTGTTGTTACTATCACCTCGGCAGGTAATTATGTAGATGTAGATACCGTTTTTGTGACTGGTGAAGATTGTTTTGGAGATGGAAATGGTTCAGCTACAATTACAGTGACGCCAGTTGACCAATTCGGAAATCCAAATGGAAATACAATAACTTCAATAGTTTGGACTGATCCTTCAGGAAATCAAGTAGGGAATACCGCTAATACACACTTGTCAGAAACAGGAATGGCTCCCGGAATTTGGGTGGTTTGCGCAACTGATAATACAATGCCTGTAGGATGCGAAGTTTGTATTCCTATTGAAATTACAGCTCCTCAAGAATTAGATGTATTTGTTACAAATTCAAGTGAACCAAATTGTTACGGTGATGCTAACGGGTCATTTACGATTTCATCTACAGGAGGATCTCCAGCGTATACTTATTTTATTGCCGATACATCTGATATTGCAACTCAATTAAATAATGTAGGATCTAACACTGCTAACTTATTAGCAAGTGGATGGTATCAAGGAACGGTAACAGATGCTAATGGATGTACTGATTCAATTATTCAATTTATTGATCAACCAGATTCAATTTGGGCAGAGTTTACCTTAAAAGATATTGATTGTTACGGTGACAATACTGGTGGTATTATTGTAGATACAGTATGGAATGCCCAAGGAAACATCATTTATATCTGGGAGATGAACGGAGTAATTCCAAATCCTCCAACATCTTCAAATTCTGCGAGTCCTTTACCTGCAGGTACTTATGTAATAACTGTTCAAGATGCACAGTCT
>JAUHXX010000399.1 GCA_030426825.1 Bacteroidia bacterium
ACAATCCAAAAGCCGGACCTTTTGTTTTGGGAGCTATACAAAACCCTGCAACTCTGGAAAGAACGAAGAATGCAAATTTTGGTAAAAATGTACTTGCTGAGGGAAGCGTTGAGAATCCAATGTTTAAAGATGCCAGAGTAATGTCGCCGAAGGTCTCAGTTGTTGACATAAAAGATAAGGATAAGTTCAATGAGGAGATATTTGGACCATTTGTTATGGTTATAAAAACTTCTTCTACAGATGAATCTATTGAATTGGCAAGCTCACTTGCCGGTGAATTCGGTGCAATTTCATGTGGTGCATATAGTACCGATGAATCAACCAGAGAAAAGATAAAAGATGCAATGGAATTGAGTTATACCAACGTATCATTTAATCTTACTGGAGGAATTTATGTAAATCAAAACGCAGCTTTTTCTGATTTTCACGTAAGCGGTGGTAACCCTGCGGGAAATGCTTCGTTTACTAACCCTGAATATGTGATTAAACGATTCGTATGGGTTGGGACTCGTATTCCAATGTAGTTAGTGAATTATATTTGTTTATATTTAATTTGTATTTGAACCTTAATCTCTTGTCTTTGAATTTAGCGATTCTGAATTAGGCACGCGAACAAAATCTCCTTTTAATGTTAAAGAGAATTACCTCATTAAATATTCTACCTAGATGGATCATCATTTGCATCGACGCAGGTATAATTCTGTTTAGTGTAATGTTGGCATATCTGCTTCGATTTAATCTGAATCTGGATAATATCGAAGTTGATCAGTTTGTTACGGGAGTTTCTTTATTTTTCATTAGTAATCTGGGAGCGGTTTTATTAAATAAAACGTATTCCGGAATAATACGATATACCAGTCTTGAGGATGGAACGAGAATACTATTTACAAGTACATCTGGTTCGGCTATCGTTGGCTTAATCAATTATCTTAACTTTTATTTATCGGGAATCACCTTTATTCCGGTGTCAGTTCTGATAATAGCCTATCTGAATACAACATTTTTCCTTTTTAGCTATAGAATAGCTGTCAAATTTATTTTCAGCAAAGCCAGTAATTTAAAATACAGCAGAAAATCGGCAGCGATTTATGGTGTAGGCCAATTGGGATTGATTACCAAACACATAATTGACAATGACCCTATATCGGATATGAGAGTGGTAGCATATCTTGACGATGATGAAAGAAAGGTAGGTAAGAATTTTAATGGTGTCAAAATATTTCACTCGGAAAGAGATCTTCAATATCTTTTGAGAACTCAACGAATTCATAAACTTGTTATCGCTATTCAGGACTTAAGTCTTGAGAGGAAAAATGAAATTGTAGACTTCTGTTTGAGGTATGATATAGAAGTTCAGCATGTCCCACCTGCTTATCGATGGGTAAATGGAGAACTAAGTTTCAACCAAATCAAAAATGTAAAAATTGAAGACTTGCTTGGAAGGGAATCCATTAAAATTGAAAACACTCTGGTTAAAAATGAACTTCAAGGTAAAACGATTTTAATCACCGGAGCAGCAGGTTCTATAGGGAGTGAAATTGTAAGACAGGTCATTCAAAATAATCCTAGGAAGGTAATTTTATTTGATCAGGCCGAAACTCCTCTTTTTGATATGGAGATGGAATCTTCTGAATTAAATCCGGCAGTTGAAAAAATTGTGATTCTGGGTGCTGTTAATAATTATAATAGAGTGCACGCCGTATTTAAAGAACATAATCCGGATGTCGTCTTCCATGCGGCCGCATATAAGCATGTGCCAATGCTAGAGGATAATCCAATTGAGGCCATTCAAACAAACATACTCGGAACCAAAAACCTCGCTGACTTATCAGTTAAATTTAGTGTATCAAAATTTGTTCTCGTTTCGACTGACAAGGCTGTTAATCCAACGAATGTCATGGGGGCGTCAAAGCGCTTAGCTGAGATGTATGTTCAGTCCATGAATTATGCATTAGAAAGCGGAGACTATTTTGATAAATCTGCTTTTCCAACACGTTTCATTACTACAAGATTTGGAAATGTATTAGGATCAAA
>JAUHXX010000122.1 GCA_030426825.1 Bacteroidia bacterium
CTGCCTCACCGTATGCATTAACAATGAATCGATTTTTTGGAATACCTTTCTTTACAAAATAAGCGACCACCCAATCCCCTCTTTTTCCAGATAAAATTAGATTGTAGTCATCAGAATTTCTGGCATCAGCATAGGCGTTTACCTCAATTTTAAGATTGCTATCGCTCTTTAATTCTGCCAACAATTTTGACAGTTTATTTAAGTCTGAATTTTTTACATTGCTCTTATTCGAGTCAAAATATACAGTTACGATATCATGATCTGTATTTATTGAAATATTGATATCTAACGAATCTTCCGAAACGTGAGTCAATGTTGAATTTTCAAATCCTAAAGGCTTGAAAATAAAGTAATCGTTTTGACCTCTTTTTAATTGAGCGATTCTTTTACCATTTCTATCAAATATATAAAGAGTAAAGTCATCTAATTCAAGGTTTTCATCCTTTTCATCAACCTTAAACAATAAATTATCATCCAGCGGTAAACTTCTAAATCTAAAATTACCTTTTTTATCTGTGACAGTTTCCTCAATTAACAATCCATCTTCAGTATATGCCTGAACTTTCAAGCCGTTTTTGAACTCGTTATCTATGTTTTGATACTCAAAATATCCCGAAATTGTCTGTGATTCCAATTCAAACATTTCTTCATTTTCTTCGATAACAGCTAATGAATTAGCATAAGTTGGTTTTAGTTTTCTGTAAGTAAACTGTCCCGTTTCACTTCCTTTCAACTGCGCAACAACATTACCTTTTTGGTCAAAAATCAACAAAATTAGATCATCAGAACCCTCTGGAACTTTTAAGATATAATTCTCTTCCATATCCAGTTTTCTAAAATCAAAGTTTCCGTTTTCATCCGTGAAGGTTGTAAACTTCATATTTCCATCCTCATCCTCGAGAATCACATTCAACTTATCTGGATACTGTCCTGGGATATTTTCATAAATGAATTGACCTGACAAGTGTCCTTGATTCAATTTCATGTCAATCATATCTTCTGGGACTAGAGAAAGCGTACCTGATTTTTCATAACTCAATTTTTTATAAGTAAATCCTCCTTTTTCGTCCGTTACCAAATCTGCAATAGGATTTCCGTCTTTATCGTAAATTGTTAAATACAAATCTTCTTCTGATTTCGTGGTAATCTTATATTTCCCATCATAATCAATGTTATTGAATTGAAATTCACCTTTGTTATCAGTTTCAGTCTCAAAAAGAAGTTCATCTTCTTCACCAGTAACCATCACTTTTAAACCTGAAGGATTACCCTCAAGATTTCTATAGGTGAATTTACCCGCCAATTGATTTTTTACGGTAACCTTTTTCTCCATTTTGAAATAAAAAATATCATCATTACCATTGATATTCGAGGCATAGAATCCTTTCTTCATTCCAGGCATAACATAGATACCAAAATCATCTTCAACTGAATTTAGACCTTCAACGGGTTTAGGTTCATCTAATTCTTGTTCTATAACTTTCCAATAAAGATCTAAACCTCCGGTGGTTCCAGTTCTATTTGAAGAGAAAAACAAAAATCCATCAATGAAATAAGGAAACACTTCATCAAGTTCAGAATTTACTGATTCTACGTTAACTGGGTCTGACCATTGTCCTTGCTTAATTTCTGAAAAGTAAATGTCTTTACCACCTTTTCCTCCGGCTCTGTCAGATGCAAAATACAAGCGTTTATTTTTATCATCATAAGAAGGATGTCCAAATGAAAAATTAGGATCGTTAAAAGGTAATGGAATCGGATCATCCCAATCACCTCCTACTTTCAAAGACATAAACAATTGAGGTCTGAATTTATCTTTCTTGTTTTTTCTAGCTTTTTTATCTATTGCTAACACTTGCGTAAAAAACATAGTATCTCCTGACTGAGATATTGTCATTGGCCCAGTATGATTATCTGCCATTAATTTTTGCGAGACAATGTTAAAGGTCTTTACCTCAATATCTTCACTCACATCTCCTTTAATTTTTGCTTTAAAAATATTCAGATAACCCGCATTCTTCCAGTTGTTCTCTCCGAGGTTAAATTTGTCAAACTCTCTGGATGAAGTCATATAAAATTCTCCATTACTGATGAATGGTGCAAAATCAGAGCCCTTTGAATTTATTCCAGATACTGGTTTTGATTCACAAGAAATATCAACCTCAATAATTTGATAGGTTTGTGACCAACCTAGAAGTGAAAAGCATAATATGTAGAAAAACAGACTGAGTTTCATTGCTATAAGTATCTAGGCGATATAGTTTGTGTATTTTTCAAGTTGAAGTCGAATCCTAAGAATACTTCATGAGACCCTTTGTTATAACCTCCTAATTTATTGTAGTTAATGTCATAAGCATAACCAACTCTCATATAATCGGTGATATTAATATCCGTCATTAATACTATACTGGATTGATTTCTCACACCTATACCAAGCCAGAACCTTTTGTAAAATAAAGCAGATACATTCAAATCTAAATTTACTGGGGCACCTGGAACAGCTTTCAACATGGCTGAAGGTTTCAAAACAAAATTTCTCTTGATTTCCCAAACGTAACCAGCATTAATCATAATATGTCTTCTTAAAGCCATATTAGTAACCGTAGTATCTGGATAATCTTTAAAATTAAAAGTATGTTTAGTAAGATGGTTAATAGCTAAACCAACAAAAAACTTTGTTTTATAGTAATACGCACCAAAATCAAAAGAAGGAACCATGGCACCTTCTTTTCCACCAATGTCCAATTGGTCAAAATCTTCTTTAAAGTTAAGCTTAGACCTGTCTAATACAGTGTTATATATTCCAGCCCTTAAACCAAATGCAAGTTTACTTTTATCAAACTTGATAATGTAAGCACCAGTTGCGGCCGCAACGATATTTCTTGATGGACCTATTTGATCATGAGCGAAATTTATTCCCCAAGCAATTCCAGACTTCGCAGCTGGGGCATGAACGGCAAAACTTTGAGTTGACGGTGCACCAGGCATTCCAACCCATTGACTTCTGTGTAAAAGCACGGCACTGTACGAATTTCGAGAGCCAGCGTAGGCAGGGTTTATGGCAAATGGATTAAACATATATTGGCTATATATTGCATCCTGCTGACCATAAGAATGACCTGCTAAAACAATCAATAGAAATAGAAATGCCTTTTTCATAATTTCTGGAATGCGTCTCAATTCAAGTAGTGTGAATTAAAGACTGGTTCAAATATATAGAATATTGCTTTCAAATTGACAAGATTCTGGGTTGGCTGGTAGTTTTTTTTTAACATAAGTTATTTAACCAATTGAATCCAACCGGCTTGATTCTGAGTCCCTCCTACTTCAACTACATAAAAATAAGTTCCTGCAGGCAATGGTTTATTTGCCTTGTTATTGCCCTCCCAATAAACTGTTGAATTGTCGTAATTGGTGAATTGAACCAGAATATCTCCCCAACGATTGTACACATAAACCATATTTTCAGGGAAGCCTTCTATTCCGTCAATTAACCAAATATCATTAGTACCGTCTCCATTTGGAGAAAAAGCATTATATACCTCGACAAAACAGCTATCAGAAGGCAGAAAAGTTACTCTTAACGTGTCTTGAACTGAGCAATTATATGCATCAATTATTTCAACATAAAAATCAGTTTCAAAGTTAACTGTAGCTTCTGGGTTCGCAATGTCTACGTCTGTAATTATTTGGGTATCCATGTCCCATAAATAATTCACTCCACCACTCGCACCAAGTTGAATAGTTGATGATAAACAAGTCTCAATATCTGGATCTGCCATCATACCAGATATATCAGACAAATAATAATTCATACTATCAGCTTCTGAAACACATCCGTCTATTGTAGTGGTGATCAAATAAAAATAATTATCTCCTGGATTTAGAGATAGCGGTGTAAAATCAACAGTATTGGACACAACATTAGATTGATCTGCTGTATCAAACCATGTATATGAATCTGCTACCGTAGTTGTAGATAACTGATCGAAATTTTGACCAGGACAATACATTGAATCAGTACTTGTAATCACAGGAGCTGCAGGCTGATCAAATATCTCAACTGAAGCGGTATGGGAACTAGGACATGTCCCATTTGTTGTGTAAGTTACTGAATGTGTTCCGGCAGCACCGGTCATGATTCCCGAAGTGGCGTCAATAGTGACTCCAGGACTAGCACTTGACCATGTCCCACCAGGAGTTGCGGGTGAAATGTTAGGTGTTGAACCATTACAAAAATCATCATATACAAAAGACGAATCATCTACTGCGGCAGCAAGTACATAAACAGTTGAAGATTCATTACAAATTCCAACTGTATATATTACCTCATAGGTAGTACCAATAGTTGTTCCAGACAATTCACCTGTCGTATTATTGATAGTACCATTTGTGCACATCCATGAACCACCAGGTTCGGCTATGTTATAAGGTAAAGGTGTATCTCCTGGACAAAAATCATCAAATGAAAAAGATTCATCAACAACATCTGTAATTTCTGGAACTGTAAATGATTCGATTTGCGAGAAACATCCTAATTGATTATCAACAAGTCCAATATTATAAGTACCGGTGGTAATATTCAATGTGTCAATTTGCCCGTTATAAGCGGCTCCATTACTGAATGAATAAGAATAATCATTGCTACCACCACCTGCATTTGTAGAGACCGTATCAATTGTAATTGACCCCAGCCCTAAACCGCAGGTGTCAGGAACAACAGTATATTGGAATGGCAATGCTGGACCTGCATTGATAGTCACAGATTCAGTTAAAACACAGCCATTCACATAAGTTGCCTCCACATTGTGGGTCCCGGTTGTAGTAAAAATGGTATCTGGTAATACTATGTTTGTTATCCCTCCATCAACTGAAGCAGTTAAAGGCTGAATATCATTCACTAGTATATATCCATTATTTGCGCCGAAGCAAGATTCGTCCACTACATTGGTAACGGAGAATGTTGGGGCAGTTGTCACCGTATCATTTAACGAGAATTCTGAGGTGTTTGCAGCTGTTCCTGTCATTGTAGCAGCAATTATAGTCCCGACCGGTAGTACCACCCCTAAATCTAAATCAATGGTATCATAAGGATTTGAAGGATTAAAGGTATAACTTCCTATAAAGATCTCACCTTCACCGTAACCATTTGCGTCAGGCACGGTGTTTTCATAAACATCAATTCTATATGTACCAATGGCGTTAGAAGAAAAATATTTAAATGCAATGTGAGTTGTGCCTCCTCCGCCACAATTCCATGCTTCAAAAATTTCGGGAGCATCAATTAAACCATTGTTATCAAAATTAAAGTTATTCGTGTCATTAGGAAGAATCATATTATCTCCATGAATATCAATGCCTAAATGTGTATTGTTATAAATTGAATTCCCGATTATTGGACAACCATACGAAGATCCTATACCAAACCAATCAGTAACATCTACGCCGCCATCACAATTTGTAATCACATTTGCAGAATCTGTGCCAACCGATAGACCACCAACATAAGTTCCATTTGAATTTTGAATACTGATTCCAACGGAGTCAATAGCACCACTTGTTCCATTAGGTTTGATCCCTATTTCGTTTCCAAAAATTCGATTATTAGGTGCATTTGCTAACAAAATACCGTAGCTGTTTAAGCCAACGATTGTGTTACCTTCATTTGGAAGGCCTCCACCTACAACATTATACTCAGCATTTTGAAGTATAGATACACCAACTCCGGCATTCGCATATATAGTATTACCATCTAAACCTAATCCAATAAAATTCCCTTCTACGTGATTGGAGTCTGTGTCTGCTCCAAAAATCTTAACATAATCTGTAATATCTCCTCCAAAAATGTTTCTTTCAGAGGAGAGTGATCCACCAATAAAATTGTTGTTTGCACCATTCAAAATATAAACTCCTGCAGATGCTGTGGAATAACCTACTGAGCCATCAAAGTCAACGCCAATATGATTGGCCTGAATTGTATTCTGTTTAGTTCCCGGTCCTTTAATAACAATTTCAGAGTTTGAGTTTCCGGCAACAATGTTTTTTCCAATGATGAAATTACCTACTGAAGCTGTATCCAATACGACACCATCTAACTGATTGTTGGCTGCAGGATTACTCACTGAACCCTGACCTCCGAGTTCATCATTACCGATATAATTGTTTTCAATAATATTTGAAGATGAATTCTTCACATAAACCCCCGCATTTCCATTAGCAGTTATAACGTTTTCAAAGCCAATTCCGGGTGATCCAATGAAGTTGCCTGTTGAACCACCGTCAATACTGATCCCATTATTGCCATTAGGAATATAGACGTTATTATCTTTCGATAGGCCAAAATTATTTCCTTCTATAAAATTACCAGATGAAGAATTTATCCAAAGTCCATCTTCAGTATTTCCGGCAACAACGTTACCTTCATTCATTTGCCAGTCACCACCAAAATTATTGCTTGAACTCCCAATAATAAACATTCCTGTTTCATTCCCGAATCCTGCCGGAGATGAGTTTCCAGAAGTATCTGTTCCAATAAAATTGTTCTCAAAAACATTTCCATTAGAATTATTTTCAAGAATAATTCCTGCAACTTCATTTCCTGAGATAATATTTCTTTCACCTGTTGAAGAATTTCCAATTTGATTAGTTGTAGAATTATCAAGGTACATTCCTATCAAATTTGGCGTTGGTATTGTTCCGGTTGCATCTAAACCAATAAAATTCCCAATTACCGTGTTTCCTCCTGAGGACTGAAACCCTACTCCTATTGAGTCATTTCCAGAAATCACATTTCTTTGTCCGATAAGTGCCCCACCGACTGTATTACCAGTTGCTCCGTTTAAGAGAATTACTCCGTAAACATTACCGTTTTCTGGTCCTACTGAATTTCCATACACAAAATTGTTCTGAGCATTTCCAATTGCCACACCGAAGTAATTTCCAGAAACAATATTACCTTCATTAGTGCTTCCGCCGCCTACTACATTTCCTTGAGCGCTATTATTAATCCCAACTCCAACATTATTTGGAATGGAGTCACCCAAAACCGCATCCAATCCAATCACATTATTGATAACACTATTCCCGTTAGTGAAATTATCTTCGATTCGAACTCCGTAATCATTTCCTGAAATTACGTTACGCTGAAAAGGGTTTACTCCTCCAACAATATTAGATATTGATCCGTTAGAAATTTCTATCCCAGCGTCTGTATTTCCTCTAGGGAACAGACCAGAAGTATCTGTACCAATCAGATTATTAACTATGCTTTGATTGAAACTTCCATCTATTAATACACCAACCATATTAGCACTAATTACATTATGTGCCCCTGAAGAACTAACACCGATTGGACTATTGCCAGCGGTAGAAGTAATTTCAACCCCTATTGGCTGTTGAATTGAACCGGAAAAGGTATTCAAACTATCTAAACCAATTATATTCGAGGATATCGCATTATTGTTGGCGCCATTTTCTATCCTGATTCCAGCTTCATTATTTTGATAAACAATGTTCCCAAAGGTACTCAATGGCATTTCGCCAATTATATTATTGGTAGTTGTTGATCCTCTTAAAACCATTCCGACTTTTTGTAATGGAGAAGCCAAGGCATCTGCACCAATTACATTACCACCTACCAAATTTCCGTTTGCATGATCTATCAGGATACCTGTTGAATCGTTACCAGCAATATGATTAACATACATCCATCTCTCTCCACCAATTTCATTCCCTTTTGCTCCTCCTTTGATTCCAATTCCAATATTTTGAGCGCCCATTCCGGAGATGTTTGCACCAGTCAAACCTATAATATTTCCAGAGACATGATTCGAGTCGGCTTGATCTATCAAAACGCCATAGTTAACGTTTGATGAAATAGTATTCCCTAAATTCAAGGAAATGTCACCCCCAATTTCGTTTTGTTCAGAACCTCCTGTGATTTCGATTCCAATAGCATTACTTGCAGGACTATTAGCTGTCACATTGACGCCTATGTAGTTAAAAGCCACTTGATTTAAGTCACTTCCTTGATCTATTAGAATCCCTTGATTAGTATTATTAGAAATGTAGTTCCTATTTCCGACACCAGCTGCGCTATATCCGATAGTATTATTGTCAGAGTTTTCTAAAAGTACTCCGATTCCATTTGGAATTATAGCATTCCCGCTGTTAATACCAATGTAATTTGACCTTAAAACGTTATTGTCAGTACCATTTAAATAAATTCCTGAATTAGTATTTCCACCAATTATGTTGTGATTAGGTAACGCAAGGTCTCCTATTTCGTTCTGACCTGAAGGCCCGTCTATCTGAATTCCATGGACATTCGCCAAAAGTGCGTTTCCTGAGGTATTCCCGATTATATTTTTTAGAATTTGATTATTAAAAGCTGTTCCCGTTATGTGAACGCCAATTGGACTTGCTACAATTGTGTTGGATTCCGAACCGATTATATTGTCGTCTCCATCATTGATATGAATTCCAGACACATTGTTACCCGCTATAGTACCGGCATTGGTGATACCTATGCTTGTAAATCCAACTTCCACATTATCAGATACATCTCCATTGATATAAATCCCGCTTTGACCGTTATTAACGATAATATTTTCAGGAGCACTTGTCATACCAATATGAACTGTTGGAGCTTGAACTAGAATTCCATTAAGTGTATTCCCCATTCCTGATGTTACATCACTCGTTCCTACTCCAATTAAAAATCCATCCATTACCACATTAGGTGATAGAATATGAACACCGTTTTCTACACTTGCACAGATATAGTTTTCAGTTCCAGTAGCACCAGTTCCTAGTATTACATCATGATCATCAGTTATTCTTATTCCTGTTTGATTTCCTAATGGCGCACTTCCTGTTTTATCAGTTCCAATATAATTATTTTCAAATACCGTGTTGAATCCCGAAAACTCGCAGAACACTCCTGTATTCCCTGCCCCTGTATGACCAGATATGATATTTGCGAATGCTCCTGATCCTCCAACGATAGTATTTGAAACGTTCTCAATTTTTAATCCATTCAATCCATTAGGAATAGCTGAGATACCATCTGCCCTCAAACCAATGTAATTCCCAAAAATATCAGTTGTACTCGCAAAATCTGTTATTAATATTCCATTCGTAGAATTCCCTGAAATAATATTCCCTTGACCTGCCAGAGAATCGCCTCCAATTACGTTATTAGATCCTCCTTCAATCACAATTCCAATTCCGTTCGCTAACTGATTTGAACCATTTTCATCCAAACCAATAATGTTACCTTGAATGACTTGTGAATTTGCACTATCAATAAAAATTCCTGCTGTTGAGTTATCTGAAATTAAATTTCCTTGATTTGGACCTCCTATTGAACAACTGCTGGCATTTAATCCAATATATACTCCGATATTATTTCCAACAGTTCCCGACCCATTGTGATCAGTTCCTATGAAATTGTCAAAGACAAAGACTTGACCACCACTGGCTGGGATTGAAATACCTTGGACATTTCCGGAAATTATATTACGTCCATCATTGGTGCCATCTCCAATATTAACAGAATTAATGGCGGCCCCGTCTATAAGAATCCCATAGTTTGTAGTGCCTAAAGATGCAGTTCCTGTAGATTCTAAACCAATGTAATTTCCGTTAACAAATTCGTCACTTCCGTCAGCAAAATGGATATTTGCAAAGGTATTGGATGTAATAATATTTCTTGTCGCATCTCCCAAGTTCCCTCCAATTTGGATACTTGAACCTCCATCTATTCTAATTCCTGTCTGGTTCGGTTGAGCTGAATTCCCTTCGAAATCCGTCCCAATTTTATTATGAATAATCACGGTTGAACCTGAAAAATATTCTAATATTCCAAAGCTTGAATTTCCACTTATGGTATTTCCTTGCAAAGG
>JAUHXX010000123.1 GCA_030426825.1 Bacteroidia bacterium
AGATGAAACCACAGGAAAATTCGAAGAGGTGTTCGGATACATTGATGCACATTATGTTGATGAATTTGATGGAGCGGCAATCACTGACGCAGCGATTGTGGCCATGTTAAAAGAACTAGATCCGCACACCTATTTAATTCCTAAAAAAGAAGTTCAACGATCAAACGAACGAATTGACGGCAGCTTTGTTGGTGTTGGGATCCGTTTCCAAATTATGGACGACACTTTAATTGTTGTCAATACCATTGAAGGTGGGCCATGCGAAAAAGTGGGCGTTCAAGCTGGAGATAAAATCATTGAAATAGATGGAGAAGTAGTTGCGGGAGTTGGTTTACAAAACTCTGGAGTACGTGAACGTTTACTTGGAGACAAAGGAAGTAAGGTTGTTTTAGGAATCAAAAGAAAAAAAGATCCTGAATTGATGAAATTTAATGTTTTAAGGGATAAGATTCCTTTATTCAGTGTTGCTGCCGCTTATATGGCAACGGATAAAACTGGCTACATTAAGGTAACGAGTTTTGCGCGTACAACACCTGAAGAATTAACTAAAGCCATTAATGATCTTGAAAAACAAGGAATGAAAAACTTGATTCTTGATTTACAAGGAAATGGTGGAGGATTGTTGCATGTGGCTAAATACATGGCAGATGAATTCTTGGATAAGGATAAACTAATTGTTTATTCTGAAGGAAGATCACAATCGAGAAGAGATGAATTGGCCAACGATAAAAACAGCTACGGACAATATTATAACGAGTCTAAAAAAGGGAATTTTGAGAAAGGAAAACTGGTTGTATTAGTGGATGAAAATTCTGCTTCTGCATCTGAGATAGTTTCTGGAGCCCTACAAGATTGGGACAGAGGATTAATTGTTGGAAGAAGAACGTTTGGTAAAGGACTGGTTCAACGTCCGTACAATTTATCAGACGGATCAATTATGAGAGTGACAATTGCAAGATATTATACGCCATCAGGTAGATTTATACAGAAGCCATATGATGATGGTGTTGATGCTTACCGTGATGATTACTTGAACAGATACGAAAATGGAGAGTTCATGCATAGAGACTCTATCAAACTTCCAGATTCTTTACAGTTTAAAACATTAGGATTAGGAAGAACAGTTTACGGCGGCGGTGGAATCATGCCAGATGTATTCGTGCCATTAGACACCATGGAACTATCAGAAATGTACAGAGAAATCAGCAGAAAAGGATTGTTTAATACATTCACGTTCAACTACGTTGATGCGCATAGAGATGAATTAAAGAAAGACTATCCTGAATTTGAAGATTATAAAAATGACTTCAGTGTAGAAGAAAAAGTATTGCCAGAATTTTGGGAAGCCGTAAAAGCTGAAGAAATTGAATATTCAGAAGAAGATTATCAGGTTTCCAAAAAACTAATCAACACGTTATTAAAAGCCAGAATTGCTTCGAACATGTGGGATTTTGCTAAGTTTTACGAGATTTACAATGCAGAAGAGAACGAAATTTTCATCAAAGGTTTAGAATTAATTGAGAGTAAGGCCATCAATGATATGGGATTAGATTATTAATTTTGAATAAAAATTAAATCAATGAAAAAAGGACTTGTATATTTATTTTCGGCGGCTTTATTAATGAGCTGTTCAGGAGCAGAAGAAGAAGGATCAGACATTGAAGTAAATACTGAAGGTGAAAGCTCAGTTGTTGGAACCGTTAATCCCGAATCAGGAGCGGTAATTACTAATCCGAATTCATCCTCAGAAGATGTTTCAGGAGAAGAAACCACAATTGAGTATTTTGAAATGAAACACGATTTCGGTAATGTCTTTTACCCAAGTGATAATAAATACACGTTTAAATTCAAAAACACTGGGGATAAGCCATTGGTGATTGAAAAAGCAACTGCTTCATGTGGTTGTACGGTACCAAACAAACCTGAAGAGCCAATCTTACCAGGTGAAATCGGTGAATTGGATGTTATTTTTAGACCGAAATCTGGGCAAGTTGGGCAACCAGTGACTAAGAAAATTACTGTAGTGGCAAACACCAATCCAAAAGAAACTTATTTAGAGATTTCTGCAAAGGTACTTGAAGCCATGTAAATTATAAAATTGAATTAAGTAAAAGGATGAGTTCAACTCATCCTTTTTTTGTTTAAAAACGTCCTATTATTGAAAGCCAATAATTAGCTAGATTTGAAATAGAAGATGACTAAAAACCGTTTGACATATACGCTTTATGCATACGGAGTTTGCGTTTTTATCTTTTTGATATTTCGAGCGCTTTGGGTCCCCCCTTTCCCAGATGAAATATTAAATTTCCATGTCTACGTTGATACCGGCGACTTCCTGCCTTTTACTTCGTATCCTGATGCCAACAATCATCTCATCTCTACCTTTTTCAATTGGATTTCGTACTATTTGTTTGGAGCAAATGTGATTTGGATGCGTTGGTTTGAATTACTGAGTTTTCTGCTATTCTTCAAGGCTTTAATAGGTCTTCGAGAATTCTTCAAGCACCAAATAGTCAGCACCTGTTTTGTTATTGCGCTGTCAAGCGGCTTTTTCGTGTTGACCTTTTTCACCTTAGCAAGAGGATACGGCATGTCCATGACTTTTTTACTAAGCGCCCTACTCTATCTTTTCAAAGCCTTTAAAGCAACTGATTCCAGAGCAATCTTAATATCATTCGTGTTTAGCGCACTTACCTTATGGTCTAATCTTTCCATGTCAATCAGTGTCATGCTTATTGTACTGATGCTGTGTTATAGAACCTATCAAATCAGGAATAAAGCATCTTTGACAATTTGGTTTTATTTAAACGCATTTTTCCTCGGTTTACTCCCAATCGGATTAGCCATTATTTACGGATTCTATCTCAAAGCTGCAGGAGCGCTATGGCTCGGTGGAAGTACTAGCTTTTATCATGACATCTTCGTCAATTTATCCTACAGATTTCTCGGTGATAAAGGAATATGGCTGGTAGGCATCATCTTGTTAACCTGTTTAGTGGCTTTCATTCTGAATTTTAAAAAGATTCGTTTGCATTCAACTATTGTCGTAATCACCACCTTATTTATTGGAACTGTTGTTGGAACCATAACTTTGCATTTACTTTTTGGAGTCAACTATCCGCATAACAGAGCGGCATTGCACTTGTTATTGCTGTTTTTATTATTCGTTTTTGTTTTGTTTGATCAGGCTACTAATTGGACAAAATACTTGGCAGCCATTCCAGCATCAATCATCCTGATTCATCACCTCATCAATATTAACTTTTCTTATCCTTCAGGTTGGAAAGATTCAACAATGAACAAAGATCTTTATGAGGTTTTACTTGAGCAACAAAACAATGCTGACGAACTCTTGACCATCAGTGCCCCTTTCTACTTTGGGGAGGTGGTTCATTATTTTAACTATCGTGAACCCAGTCGTCTCAACAATGTACAATGGATAGATTACCCAAATCCGATTGCAGATTTTATTATTGCCAATCCTGTTGATAAAGTCCCAAACAATGGTAAATATGACACCCTATACTCTCATAACACTACGAAAGTTGCACTACTCGAAAACAAGGATAAAACAACTTGGAACGTTTTAGACCATAAAAAATTACGCACGGTTTCTTCCAGCGATTCGCTGCTGACAATAGGATCTTTTTATCTTTATTTAGAAGAACGCAAAGCAATACTAACTTCAATATCAACTGAATTGAGTTGCTCAGAAAAAGTTGATTTTGCATCAATTAATGTAATCTTCTTCAACAATGTCTTTGAAGAAGTCTATAACGAAGAAATAATATTAAATCAATTCAGAAATGATTTTACGGAGCCTCAGAAATTCGAAAAATCGTTGTTTTTTACAGTTGATCCAGAAGAATATGTGGTTGAAATAGTCTTAAACAATCCAAAAAAATATAACTGGAAAGTTATAAGGCCCGAATCTTGGATCTATAAAGCAAGGCTAGATTAAACAATTTCCATCTTCTTCAACAAGAAACTGGCATTCATATTTTGACAGACACCATCTTTGAATGTGTAATCAAAATACAATTCATCATTTACAATTTCGGCATCAAAATAATGATTCTCCACCTGAGGCAATGTTTCTGAAAGCTTACACAAACTCAAATCATGTGTGGCAATTAATCCGGTAGAATTAGAGGCAACTAAGCGCTCAACAAATTTCTGAGAACCTTCTGCCTTATCCTTACTATTGGTGCCTTTTAATATTTCATCAAGGATGATAAAAAACTGATCAGTTTGAATTTCATCTACAATAAACTTCAGCCTTTTTAATTCTGAGAAAAAGTACGATTCATCATTCTGCAGCGAATCGGTTGTTCGCATACTGGAAATCAATTTTATCGGATAATAACTAAACGATTTTGCGCAAACGGGTAATCCACAATTGGCCATCACCAAATTGAGCGCTACTGTTCTTAAAAAAGTACTTTTTCCGGCCATGTTTGCACCGGTGATAATAAAAAAGTCCTCAATATTCATTTTCAAATCGTTGTCAATTCTCTTTTCAGAATGTAACAGTGGATGCCCCAAGCCCACTGCAGTCATCATCTGTTTTGAGTTTTCGGCAACAACTGGAAATACATATTCTGGATGATTGAACTTGAAATTACCCAATGAATTTGAAGCATCAAAATAAGTTACGGCGTCAAACCATTGATCAAGAGATGACTCAAAAGTTCGCATCCAATTTTCAATTCGGAATGAGTAACGTAAATCCCACAAGAAGAAACCATTAGCAATCAGCCCAAAAAACACATTATTTCGTTGATCTAAACTGCTGATTTCACTTGAAAGTACCTGCAAAATCTGAGAGGCTTTTTCCCCCTTAGTTTTGAGTTGATCTTTAGCTTGATTTAATGAGGTTGATTTAACTTCCAAATTTTCAATGGCCAAAATCAACTTAGAATACTGCGAAAATGTCTCTTGCGTTTTACCGCAATCTTTATACAGATTGGTGATCTTTTTTAAATACAAACCTGTGACTCCCAATCCAACAAAGAACCAAGCCCCTAAATAAATTCCCGGTATCCATCCAGCGCCCCAGCATCCAATTAAAGCAAAAGATAGTATCGAAAAGATAAGTGGCACTCTATGAAAAGCTTTTGGAATCTGAGCTTTATAAGATTTAATCCACTTTAATATAACATCAGAATCAACTTCGTTTTCTATGATTCTAGCTGTGGCCTCAAATTGTTGACGCCATTCAGCCATGTCTGCAATTTCGGCAATAGCTTGTTGTTTGCTTTCAATGGCCGAAATATCATTAGAATTCAACCAATTCGCCAATTTAATACGTCCGTTTCTGGTTCCAGTTCGATTGAGCAATTGGAATAATGACCCTTGACCAAACAAATCAATGTCTTGATTATAATGATGTCCTTCAAATACGAACTCTTCACCGCTATCCAAATCATTCAAATTCCCTTCTATTACATCCAATTCCCTCCTGTTGATTTCAACCAGTAATTTAAAATAATCACGTTTATTTTTAATATCGGTGTAGCGAGATACTAAAAACAGAAAAGAGGCAATTCCAACCACCAAAGTTGATGACACTATTATGGTATTGCCAAAAAAGAAATAAGTAATGGCAATCATCACTAAAAACACTACAAGGCGCAACATAGATAATGATAGAGCCGCCTTTTTTAGCCTGTTCAATTCAACCGAATGCGCTTGAATTGTTTTTTGATAAAATGCTTTTGGTTCCATCAAACTGCCTTTTGTTTCTTGATGATTTTCCAAAACAATCGCGGAAAATAACGTTTGATGTACACCGCGTAAATTTCTTTATTCCCAATCAATACCGACTTCTTGTTTTTTTGAACAGCCTTAATAATCTTCTTCACGCAATCTTCAGCAGACATGCCTGTTTCTTGATTGTGATCCATCACACCATGTTCTGAACCACTAGCGTTTAAGGCCGATTTAGAAATTTCTGTGTTTATTTTTCCGGGATAAGCAATGGTCACCTTAATGCCATTTTTTTCCTCCTCAAGTAACAAACTCTCAAAAAATCCCTGCAAGGCATGCTTAGAAGCAGCATAGGCTGACCTCAAGAAAAATCCAAACTTCCCAGCGATACTCGAGATCACAATAATATGACCTGATTGCTGTTTTTGCATAGTGGGCAAAACGGCTTTAGTTAAGGCAACTGTTCCAAAATAATTAATTTCCATTATTCTTCGATCAACATCTAAACTGGTATCTCCAGCCTCACCTCTTTGGCTCAATCCTCCATTGTTTAACAGAATATCTATTTTTTGATGTTTTTCTAAAACCTGTTGAACTTTGGATTCAAACTCTTCAGATTTCTCCAGGTCTAGCGTTAAAACTAATGACCTAGATGGCTGACTCAATGTTTGTTGCACTGATTGTAACTTGGCTTCGTTTCGCGCGGATAAAATTACTGTTGCCCCTAGTCTATTGAATTGTCGAGCAGCTTCAGCACCTATTCCAGAGGAAGCGCCAGTAATCCAAACAATTTTATCCTGAAACATCTAAGCTTTTTTATAATTTAGTGCGAAAATAGTCAAAAAACTACTTCCTCATTAATGAAACTATTCAGCCCACCGGCTTCGAAATATACTGATCTGTATGATCAGGAGCGATTTAACTTCACCTGGTGGTTGTTTATGTTTTTGGCCGGAGTTTTCATGTTTCTCTCTGTATTTCACTTTTTTAGAGATGACCAGAACTTTTTCGTAACCATTGCGGCACTTGGAGTTGTTGTCATTTGTCTAATGGTCACCTATTTCACAAGATCATTTGTGGCAGCAGCTGTTGTTGGAGTAATTGGAGGAACCCTTGTCAATCAATACGATTTATTTGTCATCATTAGCTCTCAAAAGTTTGTCACAACGCTTTGGATTGTCAGTATTTCATTGTCAGCTTTTTATTTATTAGGCTCAAAATTTGGATTCGTGACGCTTCTCATGAATTTGATAGGTGTTGGAACTGCTTTAGTTGTGGTGCCTCAATCTGTTCAGGTTCAAAGAATAGTTATGCGGGATAATTTTGGCTTAATGGCCATTTGTATCAACCTGGCAGTTATCACATTTTATCTTTCTTTCCTGATGTATAAAATTCAGCAAACGACTAAAACGGCTGAAAAAAGGTCCAGGGTTGCTCAATCTGAGTTAAAAGATCAATACCAGTTGGTACAAGGGAAAAATGAAGAAAAAACAGTGATGCTAAAAGAAATTCATCACCGGGTTAAAAATAATCTTCAAGTCATTACTTCCTTGTTGAGATTACAAAGCCGTGAAATTGATGACGAAAAATCAATCTCTTATTTTAATGATGCCATTCAACGGGTCTTGGCAATGGCATTGATCCATGAAAAAATGTATCAATCCAATGATCTTTCAAAAATTGATTTAGATGCTTATTTGAATTCATTGACTGAAGAGCTTATTGCTACTTATACCATAGAAAAACCCATCCATATTTCTATTAAATGTGAGATAGAATACATTCAACCTAAATCACTGGTATCCTTTGCTTTACTCTGTAACGAATTGGTAGCCAATAGCCTCAAGCACGCGTTTGTTAATCAAGATTCAGGAGAAATTAGAATTGACATTAGGCTACCTGAACCCAATCATGTAGTATTTGAATATCACGATAACGGGGAATGGAGAGGCCCACAAAAAGCTACCTCTTTTGGATTAGAGCTCATTGACGATTTATGTGAACAGCTAGATGGCAAGTTCACTCGAAGCTTTGAAAACGGAACGACCTACCTTTTCGATTTCGACTATTTGAATTTGGAATAATCCTTTTAATCGTGAATCACATTTCATATCTTTGTTAAGTGTCAGAAATTACGATTGCAATAGACGGTTTTTCATCATGTGGTAAAAGCACATTGGCTAAAGAATTGGCTAATAAACTGAATTACATCTATGTAGACAGTGGAGCAATGTATCGAGCCGTAACACTGCATTTGATCAATACCGGCATTTTAAAAGACGGTCATTTCATCAAAGAACAAGTACTTAACGAATTGAATGACATTGAGATACGTTTTGAGTATAACCGAGATCAAAAAAAATCTGAAACTTATCTCAACGGAGAAAACATTGAAAAAGACATCCGGACCTTAGCTATTTCAAAGCAAGTGAGTGCCATTAGCGCCATTGGAGAAGTGCGAACTAAATTGGTAAAAATCCAACAAGACCTTGGGCAAATGGGTGGTGTAATCATGGATGGAAGAGATATCGGAACCGTTGTTTTTCCGCATGCTGAAGTGAAGTTGTTCATGACTGCAGATAATGATATTCGAGCACAAAGACGTTATTTAGAATTGATCGATAAAGGTGAATGTATCAGTTTAGAAGATGTTAAGAAAAGCATTGCACGTAGGGATTATCTAGACATGAACAGAGAAATAGCCCCGCTCTCTAAAGCTGAAGACGCCATAGAGATTGACAATTCTGAATTGAGCGAAGAAGATCAACTAGAACTGGCGCTCAAAATTATCAATGAAAAAAAATTGGCCTTGCAAACTGCCAATTAATTGTCTCAAAATTTCAGGAACAACCGAAAGTTTTATTAATTTTGCCCACCTAAATTTAATCTATTATTATGTCAGCTAATAAAGTTGTTGAATTACTCGGAGCCGAAGGAGAAGCCCTTTTGAATCACGAATGTAAAACCATTTCTAAAGACATGTTGATGTTGCCAGGTGGCGACTTTGTGGATAGAAGTTTTTTACAATCAAATCGCTCACCTCAAGTATTAAAGAGTTTAGAAGCACTTTATAACCACGGTAGACTAGCAGGAACAGGTTATGTTTCTATTTTACCAGTTGACCAAGGAATTGAGCATTCAGCAGGTGCATCATTTGCGCCAAATCCTATGTATATGGATCCTGAAAACATTGTGAAACTTGCTGTTGAAGCTGGGTGTAACGGTGTAGCCTCAACTTTCGGTGTATTAGCTGCATGTTCTAGAAAGTATGCACACAAAATTCCGTTCATTGTAAAGTTAAACCACAATGAGTTCTTATCTTATCCTAACACCTTCAACCAAATTCCTTTTGGATCGGTTGATGAAGCTTGGAATTTAGGAGCTACTGCTGTTGGCGCAACAATTTATTTTGGTTCTGAAGGATCAGAAAGACAAATTGTAGAAATTGCTGAAGCATTTGAAAGAGCGCACGAATTAGGTATGGCTACTATTTTATGGTGTTACCTGAGAAATTCTGCATTCAAAAAAGACGGTGTTGATTACCACACGGCTACAGATATTTCTTCTCAAGCAACGCATATTGGTGTAACTATCCAAGCAGATATTATTAAACAAAAATTACCTGAATTAAATGGTGGATATCCAGCAATTAATTTTGGTAAAACACACGATAAAGTTTATTCAGATTTAACAACTGATAATCCAATTGATTTATGCCGTTACATGGTGGCCAACTGCTACATGGGAAGAAACGGATTGATTAATTCAGGAGGTGCTTCTACTGGAAGTGCTTCTACTGATTTTGAAGTTGGAATTAAAACTGCTGTAATTAACAAGAGAGCAGCAGGTCACGGATTAATCTTAGGAAGAAAAGCCTTCCAAAAGCCATTTGCGGATGGAGTAAAATTGATTAATGCGGTTCAAGATGTTTATCTTGATGATTCGATTACAATTGCTTAATTAAAGCGAACAAAATACTAGAAACACATGGGTTGGTTTAAGAGAGAAAAACAGGGGATTTCAACTTCCACTGCTGATAAGAAAGAGACACCAGAAGGATTATGGTATAAGTGTCCGAAGTGTAAAACGGTTGTTGCATCAGAAGATCACAAAGAAAACTTGTTTGTGTGTGGCGTTTGTGACCATCACGA
>JAUHXX010000124.1 GCA_030426825.1 Bacteroidia bacterium
TTATAGGAATGAATACCTTCAATTCGCTCACCTGTTGTATGATCTTTCGAATAGTAATTATAGGCTTTTAATACGGTTCCGTTTAAATCCAATTTCATAAACATACCATCTCCAAATTGACCTGTATCATAGTTTACATAAGAACCTCTGCCTCCAATAAATACTGATCCATTTATAATTCTCAGACATGAAATATTATTGCGATCATTTGAGTCTCCTTGAAACTTTTTTGCCCATTGCAAATCACCATTCGAATTCAATTTCATAATTCCGGCATAAGTAGATACACCTCTAAAATCAACTGCCAAATAAATGTTACCAGCAGCATCTAAATCAATATCCGTGAATCTGTGCGCATATCCAACATCAATTTTCTCTTGCCATTCGAACTGCTCCCCTGCATTCGAAAATTTATAAATAACAGCTGAATTATTGGCTCCTTCCCATCCTGCGATATAAACAATGTTACCATCCGGTGATTTAAGGGTATAACCAATATCATTATAAGTTGGAGAAGCGTCAAAACCAACATTAGTACCGGCGTGCACGGCCCCGGTGGCTTGTTCAAGAGTTAATAAGAAGGTCATTGCCGAACCAGAACCTGAAACTCCGCCAGCTGAAGAACCTGTGACAAACACTTTATCGCCTGCAACATCAATTGCATAAGCTTTGGCCTCTCCATTGGCTACTCCTCCTGTATTTGCTTCCCATCTCGTTTCCCAAAGAACATTCCCTGAAGGATCGACTTTGATTACGAAAACTTCATAAAAACCATCCTTTGAAGATCCTGTTATATACACATTTCCATTCGCATCTTTAGCAATACATCTAGAACCTCCACCACCGTCAGCATGTCCGTTTCCAGATGGCGACCACATGAGGTCTTGATCACCTGAATCAAACTTTTTTGACCAAGAAAGCGCAGGTGATGACAAGGATACTTTAGTTAAAAAAATATCCCCTTGATATCCATCTGGTTCAGAAGAACCAACAAAATAAAGATTTCCAGAATTATCAACTACAGAACCGGCAAAATCGTCCGCTTGTGATGTCCCCCAGCAATACGTCCAATTTGTGGTAAAATCGGCAAATTCCTGATTTTTTCCGGGTTTATCTTTATTACAAGAAATACAGCCAATTAAGACTATGCTCAGGATCAAATAGTTAGTTTTCATGTTTAATTTTTTAAAGCGTTTCTAATTTCTATAACCGCCATTTTTCTTTTTTGAAAAGTGTGTGTTTTTCCGTTTAGTGAAAGAATGAGTTTCGAGCTTAAAAAAGATTGGCTGAATTCAACTGATGAAATATCTTCTTTGAGCAAGGTCAATATTTTCTTACCCCCTCTCTTCTTCAAATTATTTTTATTTAAAACTTCAAAGGTTTCATCAAAACTTGACTCAAATAACAATTCGCTTGGCGTAATGATTAGACGACCTTTATACCTGCCTCCGAATGGAGACAGGTAACAAAGTCTTCCTAACACTAATTGGGTTGAGTTGGGCATTTTTGTGTTGACTTATTTAACAAGTTCTTTTGCAATGAAATCACCTCCAGACACTGCTTCAAACTGAAGTGCTCCATATTTTCCTCCGCCCTGATACTTTTGAATGAAACTAACATCTAATACTTGATACATATCTTCTTTTTCGTGTTTCACAACTATAACTCCTGTAAAGGTTCTATCTAGAATGTTGCCCAAATAATCTTTATGAACATTCCAAGCATCACTCGTCACTATGGCTTTTTTAGGCGTTTGACCAGGCCATTTTCCTGTTGTCAATTTGATCATTTGAGCCGTATGTGTTGATGAATTCAAACCACCACCATTTGGCAAAGGGTCACATAACTTTTTACCCAATGCTGGTTTATCGGAATTTTTGACATTGATATTAAAGCTTCCTTCTGCTAAAATTTGCTCAGCTCCAAATTTATGTTCTCGATCTTCAGGCACATCAAAAACTAATTCAATCTTCACATCAAAACTTCCTTCCGGCAGATAATAAATGTGTTTCCAAAATAAGCTGTAATAATCTAAGCTTCGATATGATTTTACATCACTTGACGCCGGATTTAATCCCAATTCAAATGTTGTCCAACTTTCATAAATTTCGCCCTTCATTTGAATCACATACTGATTATCAATAAATTCAGGATAGTTATGGCCAGAAACGGTAATGCGGTATGAATAATCCGTTGCTTGACTAATTCTGCCAATATCGTTAGCCGCATTATCAAGTGACTGATCAAGAAATACTCGGCCGTAAATATTATCTGCAGTTGTGAAAGAGTTCTTAAATGAACTTGAATTTGGTGATTCTTTCGAGATTTTTGAGGTTGAAAAAACAATCTTTTTGATATTTGATTGATGCACATCTCCTGTAATACCTTCATCTTCAACTTTCTCTCGTTTGTACTTAGCTTCTTCCGCCTGAACCATGTTTTGACAAGCAATCTGCATGCCTCTGTAATCGCTATCAGAGCCAGCACTAGTTATACATTTTGTTGCATAACCTTTATCCAAAAGTTCCAAAGCCTTTGAGTAGTTTTGAGCAACAAATTCAGCCTCTGCATCTGCTTTTAATTTTTGACAATCTGCATCACTTAATTTGTTCTTTTCATATGCTGCATTTGTCGCCGCATTTTCTTTGCACTTTTCATTTAAGCCTTTATAATAAGTAGCATCTGACCAAACTTCGAATAATGCTAAGGACTCATCTGCTAAATTCACCATTGTTTCACAATCTCCGCCTTCATTTGCCGCTCTCATTTTAACGAGGTAGTCATCTTTTAACGCTTTTTCTACCCTTCCAGCAGAACTTTTTGCTGAGTAATCGCCATACTTTTCTTCAAGCGCTTCATTATATGATTTATATGCTTCCTTTAAGTTTCCAGCTTCTTCAGCTTTTTGACCGGCTTTCATAGCCTTATCATACTTGGTAACCGCAACGTTACCTTTATCTGTTTTAACCGGGTTTTTAATTTTATTTCCCCCGCCAATTTTAATTTGTGCTTGCACTGGGTTTGCTGAACAAAGTACCAGCGCTAAAAACAATGCACCGAGTTTTCCATTAAGTTTCATATTATTTAGTGTTTAGAATTATGAAACAATGATACTAGCTAACTAGCTGTTTTTCAGTAGCAAAATGGCAAGTAGGACAGAATTATTGGTGAGTTGACCTTTTTTAAAGGTGAAAAAATTCTATACCAATTTTAATCTCTTCATTAAATCAGAACGATAACTTTTAGAGATCGTAATATATACTTCGTCAATAAACACCAAATTATCCTCAATTGCGGTTATTTTGTCAATGGCCACTGCATGAGATCTGTGAATTCTAGCGAAGCCATCACCCAATAAATGGATCATATCTTTTAAAAAAGTATTGGCCACGAATTTCTGGTTTTTTAGATGTACAATAGTATAATTATCCATTGCCTCTACCCATAAAATATCCTTTAGTGCAACACGTTTTAATTGGCCTTTGTCTTTAATAAAAATGAAGTCATCTTGCTTTTTTACCTCAACGCTTGTGGATGAATTCTCTTTAGATTTTAATTCAGCGAATCGCTGTATGGCCAATTGAATTCCATGGTCGAGATCAGAGTCTTTAAAGGGTTTGTTCAGGTAGCCCATAGGACTTGCGGCAGAAGCCTTAAGAAATGTTTCTCTGTCGGTATAAGCTGTTAAAAAAACAGTCGGTATATTGAACTTTTCTAAAATCAACTTTCCTAAATCGATTCCGGATTTTTCTTCTTCAAGGTTGATATCTAAGAGAACCACATCAATCTCTTCATTCAATAATAGCGGCAAGGCTTCGTTATAATTAACTGCAATTCCCATCACCTCATAATCCATTGATTGAAGCCTTTGCTCAATATCCATGGCAATGGTAAACTCATCTTCAACTATTAAAACTTTAGCCATCTCTATATTTTAAATGTAATATTAACCTGAATACCTTTATCAGTTTTAGGAAAACTTATCTCTCCTTTCATTTGTCTTACCAGACCTGATACTAATCTCAATCCTAGAGATTTCAGCTTAGCAGGTTCTATAACATCCATCCCGACACCATCATCTTCAATAGATAAATGATAAACATTTTTTTTTTCAATTCCAGTGATTTTGATTACCCCTTGTTCATTATCTTTAAATGCGTATTTCAATGAATTTGTCACCAGTTCATTAATTATCAATCCACATGGCACTAAAAAATCCATATCAAGCTGCGTCTTGTCTATTGCTTGTACTACGGTAATATTTTTTTGATCTAAGTCAAATGATTTTTTCAAATTCACAACAAGTTTCTCTACGTACTCTTTAAAATTTATTTCATTTAATGCTTCAGACTGATATAGGTTTTCGTGTAAAATAGACATTGAATTAATTCTATCTTGAGAATCTTTCAATATCTCATCTGCCGATTTTTGAGTGGCATATCCACTTTGTAAATTCAAAAGACTAGAAACGATTTGAAGATTATTTTTTACTCGGTGATGAATTTCACGTAACAAAGCTTCTCGCTCCTTCAAGGACCTTTCAAGTTCTTCATTTAACTGGGTTTTGACTTTGTTTCGTCTGTAAAGAAGATAGACAAAAACTCCAACTAATAAGACACCACCTGATAGGGCATAAATTCCAATTCTTTGTTTTTCGTTTTCAAGTTCAGATTGCTCAACTTTTAACCCTTGAATTTCCTCAGATTTGGTCAGTTCTTGTATCTCAGCTTCTTTCGAAAAAAGGTCGTATTTCGATTGATACTGCTGCTTAATTTTTTCCTGCTCTAATCCAAAAATAGAATCATTCAAGGCATTATATTGTTCAAGATATTTTAAAGCTTCTGAATGATTGTTCTTTTTCTTAAACGTTTGGTAAAGACCATAATAAATATCTCTCAAAAGACTGTTGGCCTTTGATATATCTGCTTTCTCAAGAGACTTTTTATAGTAAATTGTTGCTTCATTTAACTCCCCAGTTTTTAAGAAATAATCACCTTTTTTTAAATAGACATCAGTTAATCCAGCCTCATATTGAATCTGTGAAAAATTGATTTCAGCTTCGTTAAGATATCCTAATGCAATTTCAAAATTATTACGGTATAACTCTATCTCTGCCATTTTGACAACACAATTGCTATATTCTTTTATCCGTTCTTTTGGTTTCCAAATGTCGATTGCTTTTTGATAATAAATCAAGGCAGAATCCAATTCTTCCATTTCAGTTTTTAATAAGGCCAAATCATTGTAATACCATCCTAAAGACAGTGGATTTCCTTCTTTTATATATCCTTCACGGGAGGACTCGAAACAACTTTTCGCCAAATCAAATTCATCCATCTCAATGTATAGCTCGCCAAGATTCGAGTTCACTTCTCCGATATTTTTATTGTCTTCTAGTTCTGAAAATATCTCAAGTGCATTCATGAAATTAACGATTGCCTTTTCGTAATTGCCTTTTAATTGATAAACTGTCCCGAGATTATTATAGGCCCCTGCGATTCCCGCCTCAAAGCCAACTAATTTTCTGTAATAAATGGATTCATTTAAATGATAAATCGCACTGTCATATTGGGTCAAGTCTTTATAGCAAACTCCAATAAACATGTGATAATATCCAACCCCACTCGTATCCTTGGCAATTATCGATCTCGGAATCCCTACATTGCAGTAATATATTGCCGAGTCTGGTTGATTGTGATAATAATGAAAAGTCAATTCATCAATAGATGCACAGAATTCCTCATACGATTGTGTGACTTTAAGAACGTTTTCGAGAGAATCAATTTTGTCACCTGTTTGAGCAAACAAAGATAAATTGCTTACCACAACGCATAAAAAAAGGTATGCCTTTTTACAAAACATACCTTAAAGTTATTTTTTTAATTCAAATTATTTGATTCCCAGCATTTCAACATCAAAAATTAAATGTGAATTGGCTGGTATTCCTGGTCGGGCATTAGCACCATAAGCTAGCCAATGAGGGATAATTAATTTAATTTTTCCTCCAACACTCGCCAAAGGAATTCCTTCGTCCCAACCTTTAATAACTCTTCCTTGACCTAATGGGAAAGAAAAAGGTGTTCCTCTATCAACTGATGAATCAAACTTTGAACCATCTAATAATGTACCAGTATAATGCACCTCAACTGTTTGACCTGGTTTAGCAAAAGTGCCGTTACCTTCTTTCTCAATGATATACATTAACCCAGATTCCGTTTGCTTAGCAGAAGGGAATCTTGAAGCCATTTGATCTTTAAATTCTGTTGCCAGTCTTTTATTTTCTTCGGCCAAATCTTTCACACTAATTAGCTCCATATCAAAGGTCAATGTCGCATTAGGAGGTATAGAACCTTTTCCATGCTCGCCAAAACCTAACCAAGATGGCATAATTAACTTCATAGTTCCTCCCGCTTTCATCAATCCAATAGCCTCTTGCCAACCTGGCAGAATAGGCTGAACTTCATACTCAAATTTAAATGGAGTCCCTCTGTCTTTTGACGATTCGAATTTACTTCCATCAGGCAAATATCCAGTATAATGTAGCTCTACTAAATCACCTTTTTTAGGAAATTCACCTTCACCAACAACTGTATGAATGTACATTAGTCCAGATTCTGTTTGTTGAGCATTAGGGTACTTTTCAATGTTATCTGCTTTAAAAATCTCGTTTCGTTTCGCCAATTTTTCAGCTTCAGCAGCCTTTAAAGCAGTAATTTTCTCATTAAAAACGGCTGAAGCCTTGAATTTTTTAGCCTCTTTTCCTACTCTGATTATTGTAACCGTATTCATGACATCATCTTGAACAATCTTGTTTACAACATCCATTCCTTGAACAACATGACCAAATACTGCATGCTTACCATTTAACCATGGAGTTGCTTTGTGCGTAATGAAAAACTGCGACCCATTAGTGTTTGGACCAGAATTGGCCATTGATAAAATTCCCGGGCCACTATGAATTAAACTGGTATCAATTTCATCAGGAAAAGCATAACCTGGATTTCCAGATCCATTTCCTAAAGGATCTCCACCTTGAATCATGAAATCATTTATTACTCTATGAAATTTAATCCCGTTATAAAACGGCTCAGTTATTTTTGTATCATTATATTCCAAATTACCTTCTGCCAATGCAACGAAGTTAGCCACGGTCATAGGAACCTTCTTGAATTCTAACTGTATTGTTATATCACCTTTATCTGTCGAAATCAATGCATACAATCCGTCTTCAAGATCACCTTGAGCTTGAGAAAATCCGGCAAGTAAAATGGATAATACCAATATTATTTTTTTCATCTTTAAATTTTATTTATCACAAATATAACAATTTGTGTGCCGTCCTAAAATTGACCTATTATTAACCCGATATTCAAATCGATTAGTTTCGTTTTTAACCTTAAATTTGACTCATGGTTTTTGTCACTGGAGGAACAGGCTTAGTTGGATCACATCTCATTCTTGAATTATTATCAAGAGGTGAAGATGTGAGGGTACTGAAACGTAAAAATTCTAACCTCGCTCAGCTAGAATCCCTATTTGATTTCTATTTAGGAAATAAAGCCAGTGAACAACTACAAAAAATTAACTGGATTGAAGGAGATATTCTGGATATTACGTCATTGGAAGACGGAATAAAAGGATGTAATCGCGTTTTTCATTGTGCCGCAATCGTTTCTTTCGTTCAGCGAGATTTTAAGAGAATGATGAAAATCAACAAGCACGGAACAGCAAATGTTGTGAACGTATGCTTGGCAAATCAAGTAGATCACCTCTGCTATATTAGTTCTACCGCGGCAATAGGACGAAACAGTGACTCTGAAATTTACACGGAAGAAAATAAATGGGTAAATGGGCCGGAGAACTCCAATTATGCAGTTTCTAAATATTCAGCCGAAAATGAAGTTTGGCGGGGAGTTGAAGAGGGTCTTGATGCGGTAATAGTTAATCCGTCAGTAATTTTAGGCCCTGGGGATTGGAATCAGAGTTCATTAAGTATTTTCAAGGTTATCAAGAAAGGATTAAAGTTTTATACCCCAGGTGCAAATGCCTTTGTAGATGTAAGAGATGTGGCAACCGCAATTTGCGAATTATCAGAGCGAAAAATGTTCAATAGAAGGTATCTAGTGTTTTCAGAAAACTTGAGCTTTAAAAGCTTGTTTGAAAAAATGGCAAAAGCATTTCAAGTTAAAGCACCGTCAGTTCGCGTAAGACCTTGGATGGTAGGAATTGCATGGCGAATTGAAGCACTTTTAAGACTGATCTTCGGGAAAAAGCAAAATATTACTAAAGAAACAGCGAACAGTTCAATGAAAATTAGTGAATATTCTAATGAAAGAATCAAAAATGAATTAAATTTTGAATTCATATCAATTGATGACTCTATAGAACACGCAGTTCAGTACTTTAGCCGATATTAGAGGATTTAACGGTAATTTTAGTTCAACACTAAAATAACGAATTTTAATTTAGTTGTTATTTTATCGATAATTAGCAACTGCTCAACGAATTAAGCGTCATAGAAATGAACGATTTATTAATTTAATCGCTCTAACCACACTATGAAAAAATTTATTCTAAGTCTAATTTGCCTATTTAGTCTTCTTGACGGATATTCTCAACTAGACGTAAAACACTATATTCCACCTTTGTATGGTAGAACGAATGTACAGAATCATTACATGATTCTGTCAACATCTTCTGCTGCACCAGTCAATGTTGACGTAAAAAACGGTCAAGGAACAATATTATTCAGTGTGGTGATTACTGATGTTGCTCCATCAACCACTCTATTAGGAACGGGATATGCCGCAGATGGAATAATAAATACTGCTGAACTAAACACTGTTAATCCTACTGACGGATTCATTGTAGAAGCGTCTGCTCCAATTTATGTAAACCTAAGACATGTGCAGAACGCCCAAGGTTTGAGTTTGAATTCGAAAGGAGCTAGTACTGGATTAGGTACACGTTTTCGTTCAGGACATATTTTTAACTCTGCCGCTCTTCCTCATGTAAAAGCCAGTGAAATTTCTGTAATGGCTTCAGAGGATAATACAACAGTGACGTTTACTGATATCAAACCGAACGTTGTATTTAGAGGAACACCAACAACGGCGGGAACATCAAATGATATAGTTGTCAACTTAAACGCAGGTGAATCTTACACTATTGCGGCATGGCTTGACGAACCAGGAGCAACCGGAAATGTAAATGATGTAAACGGAACATTGATAACTTCAACAAAACCGATTGCATGTAACACAGGATCATGGCTAGGTGGAGCTCACGGAAATTTAAGAGATATAGGAGTTGATCAAATTGTACCAGCAGATTTAATTGGTACACAATACATCTTCGTTGAGGGTGATGGAAATGCTAATACAGAGAGGCCACTTGTGGTTGCTGAATACAACAACACAGACATTTTTGTTAATGGAAACCCTGTACCTGTAGCGAATATCAACGCAGGAGAATATTTTTATTTACCACAAACAGCTTATTCTGCAAATGACAATATTTATATTGAAACATCAGAACCGGTTTTTATGTACCAGTCATTATCCGGTGCCAGCCCGGCTGCCACTAGCTTAAACTTTATTCCACCACTAAGATGTAACGGCTTTAAAAAAGTTGTTATTCCATCAGTGAATCTTGTTGGTGTACCAACGGTGAGTATTACTGCAAGAACAAATGCAAGCGTTTTTGTAAATGGATCTGCAACTCCCTTGACTGGTGGTTTGACGGTACCTGGAAATGGATGTTGGGTAACTTATAAAATACCAGGTGGAGTTGGTGATTTTGTTGTAGAATCTGACAGTATCATCAATGTAGCT
>JAUHXX010000125.1 GCA_030426825.1 Bacteroidia bacterium
TTATTCAGCCAAAAACTAGTTGATCAATTGGTTGAAACAACTAAAATAAAATTTCCAGAAGACTTTTTAAAGAGATGGATTTTGGCCTCTTCAAAAGAAGAAGTTACGGCTGAACAAATTGAAGCAGATTTTGAAGGATACAAGAAGAGTTTAACTTGGCAGTTGATTCAAAATAAAATCATCAAAGAGAACGATATTAAAGTTGAGCCTCAAGAGGCAGTAGACTATACAAAATCTTTGTTAGTGAATCAATTTGCACAATACGGAATGCCGGCTCCAGAAGATGCTGAGTTAGAAAGCCAGGCTAAAAATGTATTAGGAAATCAAGAAGAGGCGAATCGTATTTACGACAACCTTTACAACGATAAAATCATGCATTATTTTAAGCAAACTGTAAAATTAAACGAGAAAGCACTTCCATACGATAAATTCGTAGAGCAAGCATACGCTCAGAAGTAATTTTATCTCACATACATTATTTAAAATAATACCTATCTTTATAGGTATTATTTTTTTGCAATAAATTATTATCATATATGTTTAACAAAGACGAATTTAGAAAATACGCTACCAAGCATCATGGAATTAGTAGTACTGCCGTAGATGGTTACATTACTTCTTCTTTGACTCCTTATATTATTGAAGAAAGACAATTGAACGTTGCTCAAATGGATGTATTCTCAAGATTGATGATGGACAGAATCATCTTTTTAGGAACTGGCATTGATGACCAAGTGGCTAACATCATTACAGCACAATTGTTATTCTTAGAATCTGTTGATCCTAAAAAAGACATCCAAATTTACTTAAACTCACCGGGTGGTGGTGTTTATGCTGGTTTAGGAATTTACGATACTATGCAGTATATCCAACCAGATGTTGCAACAATTTGTACTGGTATGGCAGCCTCAATGGGAGCTGTTTTATTGTGTGCAGGTGCTGAAGGAAAAAGATCGGCTTTACCACATTCAAGAGTAATGATTCACCAACCATTAGGTGGTGCTCAAGGTCAGGCCTCAGATATTGAAATCACGGCACGTGAAATTCAAAAATTAAAGAAAGAATTGTATGAGATAATTTCTCATCACTCTGGAAAAGACTACGATACAGTATGGAAAGATTCTGATAGAGATTATTGGATGATTGCTGAAGAAGCGAAGGCTTACGGTATGGTAGACGAAGTTCTAGGAAAAAAATAATACCTCTTCATGAGTTCAGAAGAAAATATCAATTGTTCATTTTGTGGACGAGCAAAAAATGACACTGGAATTTTAATTGCGGGATTAACGGGTCATATCTGTTCAAGCTGTATTGATCAAGCTCATCAAATTGTTGAAGAGCAGCAAAAGCACGAAAGTGCGGACAACGTAAGTCATGATTTCAGATTACTTAAGCCTATTCAAATTAAAGAAGAATTGGATGAGTATGTAATTGGTCAGGATGAGGCTAAAAAAGTGTTATCTGTAGCGGTTTATAACCATTACAAAAGGTTAACTTATGCTGAAGGCAAGGAGGAACTAGAAATTGATAAATCGAATTTGATTCTTGTTGGACGTACAGGTACTGGTAAAACTTTGCTGGCTAAAACCATTGCGAAATCTCTGAACGTACCATTCTGTATCGCAGATGCAACGGTATTAACTGAGGCAGGTTATGTTGGTGAAGATGTTGAATCTATTTTATCTCGTTTATTACAAGCTGCTGATTACAATGTTGAGGCTGCTGAAAAAGGTATCGTTTTTATAGATGAGATTGATAAGATTGCACGTAAATCCGATAACCCATCAATCACCAGAGATGTTTCGGGAGAAGGTGTTCAACAGGCTATGTTAAAACTGCTTGAAGGAACGGAAGTTAATGTTCCGCCGCAAGGAGGAAGAAAACATCCAGAACAAAAAATGATTAAGGTGAATACAAAAGACATCTTGTTCATAGCTGGTGGAGCATTTGATGGAATTGAGCAGATCATTGGAAGAAGGGTGAATACCAATATGATTGGCTTCTCGTCTAAAGATGAAAAATTAGATGCTGATCACTTATTACAATATGTGATTCCATCTGATATTAAAGATTTCGGATTAATTCCTGAATTAATTGGACGAATGCCGGTATTAAGTTACCTCAATCCTCTTGACGAAACAGCATTGAGAAGAATTTTAACAGAGCCAAAAAATTCATTGATCAAACAATACGTACATCTTTTTAGCTTAGACAATGTTGATTTAAAAATTGATGGCGACACCTTAGATTTTATTGTTGAAAAAGCACTTGAATATAAATTAGGAGCAAGAGGTTTAAGGTCTATTTGTGAGGCGATTTTAAATGACGCAATGTTTGAAATCCCTTCTAAAAAAGACACGAAAGAATTAAGAATAACAGTTGATTACGCACGGTCTAAATTTGCAGGTTCAAAAATGGCCAAGTTAAAAATTGCATAATATGGATAAGAATAAAATTGCAGTAGTTGATTACCACGACTACACCTCAGGAGACCCAGCTAAAAGATCCAATTTCATTAAAGAATTTGGTGATTCATTTTCAAACATGGGCTTTGCCATTGTTAAAAATCATGGCGTAAGTGAAGAGTTAAAAGCAAAATTGTTCGAAGTTTCTAAAGCCTTTTTTGAACTTCCAGATGACGTTAAGAAGAAATATGAGGATGAGGCAAATCATGGTCAAAGAGGATATATTTCAAAAAACAAGGAGTCTGCTAAAGGGAAAAGTGTACCGGATTTGAAAGAGTTTTATCATATCGGTCAAACAGTTTCTGATAATGACCCTATTGCAGAAGAGTACCCTGATAATATTTGGCCTGATGCCATTACTGAATTTGAAGCGGTTGGGCAACAGGTTTACGAGACATTTGAAAATACGGGAAGAAACTTATTGAGAGCTACGGCTTTATATTTAGGTTTAGATGAAAAGTATTTTGATGATAAAATCCACAATGGAAATTCCATTCTGAGGTTATTGCATTATTATCCAGTTGCTGATAAATCACAAATACCAGAAGGGGCAGTGAGAGCTGCTGCTCATGGTGATATCAACCTTATTACCTTACTAATGGGTGGTTCTGCTG
Organism: Bacteroidia bacterium; assembly: GCA_030426825.1. Classification (GTDB taxonomy): domain Bacteria; phylum Bacteroidota; class Bacteroidia; order Flavobacteriales_D; family Crocinitomicaceae; genus Paracrocinitomix. Next base: position 3,080 of record JAUHXX010000125.1, read on the forward strand.
AAGGTTTACAAGCACAATCTTTAGACGGACAATGGATTCCAGTTAGCCCGGCAGATGACGAAATTGTAGTGAATATCGGAGATATGTTAGCGCGTTTAACGAATAACCGTTTCAGGTCTACTCAGCATCAAGTTATCACCCCAAATGAAGAGTCTTGGACAAAGCCTAGATATTCAGCACCTTTCTTTTTACATCCGCGATCTGATATGGATTTGACATGTTTAGAAGATTGTGTTACAGCAGAGAACCCGAAAGAATACTCAGACATGACTGCAGGTGAATTTTTAACAGAGCGATTGATTGAATTGGGCTTGAAAAAAGCTTAATCCTATCGTTAAGATATGCGAAAAGGGCTCGGTTAAACCGAGCCCTTTTTTTATCCTTCTTTAAATTTTATGCTACAGCCAATCGCGACTGTTTCAGTTACTTCAGGCTGATTACCATTCAATAAGGCATCAACTGCATTTTCAACATACTTCTCAGTCACATTTTCTGGTTCCTTAGAATTATCATCAATAGCACCAATGTAAGCTACTCTATTTCCAGCATCTGTTTTCTCTAAGATATAGACATGAGGTGTTTTAGTGGCACCGTATTGCGGGTAAATTTCTTGCCCCTCGTCAAATAGATATGGGAATGTAAAGCCTTTTTCACTTGCTCTTTCTTTCATTAATTCAAAGCTATCATCCGGATTCACCTCAGGATCATTTGGATTAATAGCAATGACAGGATAACCTTGCTCCTTGTATTTTTTATCCAAAGCAATTATTCTGTCTTCGTACGCCACTGAAAAAGGGCAATGGTTACATGTAAAAATCACAATAAACCCTTTGGCTTCATCATAATCACTCAATGAAACCATTTGATCATCTATGTTTTTTAGGCTAAAGTCCGTAGCCATATCACCAACAGAATAACCTGACTCAGCAAGGACGATATCCTCCTCATTAATTGTGGTTTCTACCGAATCTACTTCTACAGTTTCTTCCTCGGTTTCTGCTGGTCCAGAACAAGCTATAAGAAATAAGGGAAGGATTAATTTGATTTGTTTCATTGTTTACTTTTTAAATGTTTGTACTTCTTTTGCGAGTTCTTCGTAAGTAAAGGAGCGTTCGTAAAAGACTCTTTTATCCTTGTTATATATAATTGTTGCCGGAATAGCACCGGACCAGTTCTCATCCACTTTAGGTATCCATGAATTGGCATCAGGATCGTCTAATACAACCACGTCTGATTGAATGTTATTTTTTATAATAAAGGGAATCAGATCTGACTCTATGTTTTGCGTAAAATCCATACTAATAAGGGTCATATCAACTTCCGGATTTTCGGCCTTTAATTTTTCAAAGGCTGGCAATTCTTGTATACATGGAACACACCAGGTTGCCCAAAAATTCACAACATTAATACGATCATTGTTTTTATAAATGAAGGGTTGAATATTCTCAAAATCGTAAACCTCAATAGAAATGTTGTCTTGCTCAACAACTTTAGAAGGTTGAGTTTCTGTCTCCTCAAAGACCTCAACATTTTCTTTTTCATCAGGGATGTTTTCGTTCTGTTCTGTACAGGACAAAACGGCTACAATTACAAGGATAGAACTTAACGTTTTTACCATAAGAAGGTAAAAGTACTGAAATAGTAACCAAACAAAAAAGGGATCCATCTTCAGATGAATCCCTTTAACAATTCTTAGTATTTACTTATTGAACTACTTGTACTTGTACGTTTGTAGGTCTGTAAGTATAAGTTATTTTTCCACCTTCAGGAGTTCCTTCAGCTAAATCAACTTCTGTTTTTCTATCCATGTATACAGTTGATGTTCCTAAGGCTAAATTCTGCATTTGTGTAACACCCATCACCAAGCTAGTTGCTCCGTCATCTTCAGTATAGAATAAAGCATCTTCACCCCATGTCCATGAACCTACAAACACTGCTACTTTTTCGTCAGCTGCTAAAGCAGTTCCATCCCAAGTAAATGTTTGCGCAGATCCTTTAGTGATAGTATCAAACCCAGCTTCATAAGCTATTGTGTTTCCAGAAGGCACTGAATTCGTATAAACATCTCCGTCATTGTTTGTGTAAACAAACGTACCTGGTGTTTGTGATCCAGCAAATTCTAAGTGATGACCACCCCAAATATTGCTATATGGCATTTCTGTTCCATTATAAGTCACATTGGCGCTAGTTGAATCAGTTAATTCTAATAGTGTTCCAGTTGGACCACCAAATCTGAATCTTGCGATTGCGTGAGTTTTGTCATCATTTTGGTTATAAAATACTTCATAACTCGTCCAAATTTTTTGTTGATTCACATCTGATGAATCTTCTTTATCACATGAACCTAAAAGTAAACCGGCTCCGATAATTGCAAAAAGTAGTTTTTTCATAATAATTGATTTTAAATTGTTTCCTTTTTCATTAAGTCGTGCAAACAAATGTGTCCCCCTATTCAATCCAAAAAAAAATTTCAACTAAATAACGAAGCCCCAATATTTACTGGCAATTTAACAATAAAAAAATTATTTTCAATTTCAAAGGATGGTAAAAAAGTGCTTTCTCGATAGGTACAAGGTATTATCGGATAAATGACTAGTTTTGCAAACGCAAAACTTCAAGTGGAGGTCCCGAAATGAATTCGGGAAATGCACGGCCTAAATATAAAGCGTGCAAAAAAACGGAGAGGTGGTCTCGGCTGAGCCGAGAAACGCGCACGGCCTCAATATAAAGCGTGCAAAAATACGGAGAGGTGGCAGAGTGGTTGAATGCGCACGCTTGGAAAGCGTGTTTACAGGAAACTGTAACGGGGGTTCGAATCCCCCTCTCTCCGCAAAAGGAAACCAAGCTCGCAGAGCCTGGTTTTTTTATGCAATGAAATTGAAGTTTACTTCAAATTGAATGAAATAAAAAAAACGGTTGCATTTCGAAGCATTCGAAATGTTGGTTTCTATGCTTGCCAAGGATATCATAAGCGATCACGCAGTAATCCCCCTCTCTCCGCAAGTGAAATCAAAGTCCAGCTACTAGCTGGGCTTTTTTTGTGCGATAGAATTTGAGAAGCTTGCTTCATCAAATTATTGAGTAAAAAAAGAAGAGTGAAACGACTTTGATTTTGCTTGTTCAAGGTTCAACCTAACGGGATCATGCAGTAATCCCCCTCTCTCTGCAATGAAAAAGCTGAGCGCGAAGTGCTTGGCTTTTTTGTTAAGCGATTTTGAACTTATCACTTCACTGATTGTATGAACTTCAAATGATACTCAAATTCCGGTCGTTCTATCTTATTGCGTTCCTTTTGAACGGATTTCTTTCATTCTCTCAATCATTCGATTGGGGCCTAGATGGCTACTCAAAAAACTCACATGGTGGACATTATCGAAATATCGACAACTCTGGAATAGACTTAACTGTCAAAGGACTCTATTTAGACAATTCCAATTTAGGATGGCAAAACGTGCAAACGGGTATCAATAATTTTACTAAAGGCTCAATTGTTCACGAATACGTTTTCATCTTTTCAGAAAAAGTAGATCTTCAGTTCTCCGTTTTTGATATTAATCAAGATAGTTTGGGCAAGTGTTTTGTAGATCATTTAAAATTTTCAGGAACTCCGATATTTACTCAACTTAAAGATGTCCAAAATGAAGGAACTGCGATTATTCCAATATCAGAAATAGGGGGGAATTTGACAATCAGTTATTATCAGGTTGACACCATAATCATTCAACATGGTAGAGCAGCGTCTTGCAACCCAGGATTCATTGGAATAACTCCTTTGCTACTCAATCAAAACCCCTTAAAAAAGGACACCACTCACTTCGCAAATATTCTTTTTGAAACGGATAAAAGCAGAATTCAAGAACAGTACAAAGAACAAATAGACAGTTTAATCAATTATTTGATGATCCAGAAAGATTACAAAGTCCTGCTTTACGGCCATACAGATAAAATCGGAAATGAAATTTATAATTTCGAACTATCAACCCAAAGGGTCATGGCAGTACAGCAAGCATTAATTAATGCCGGATTACCACCAGAGCGGGTATCGATTGAAAGTTATGGTGAGGTAAATCCTATCAATTCAAATCAAACAGAAAAAGACAGAGCTCAAAATCGCCGAGTTGAAATTAAAGTCTATCCATAAATTCCTTACATCTGAATATCATTGGTATTTTCAAATACAGGTGGCATATTCTCAGGATCTTCATCAATCAAGGCTAAAACGTCTCTCGTTATTCCTCTTGAGATATTTGAAATTGGGACGTCATTCGGTGAACCTTCAAAAGGATTTTCTCCAGCCAATCCAATTCGCAGCATGGTATTAAATACCCAAATAACAATTACCGTAAACGGAATGTTTAACCAAACAAAAGTTGCAGAAACAATGGGATGTGTTAATTCCAAATCAGCTCCTATTTGAGCAAAGGCAGGAATAATCGCCATGGGTAATAACCACATGAATATATGAACAAAATGATAACCGATACTCCCATATTGCTTTGGGTAAGGAAAGTTCTTAATTCGTTCAGACTTACCTTGCAAGGCTGTCATTTCTTGTAATAACTGTTGCAAATTAAGTAATGAAAATTCCCACAGTTTTTCTTCATCCGATAGCTTTCTCAGATGTTTTGATTGTAAACCAATAATGGCATTTGGTTTATTCGCTTGCTTCATCACATAGTCAAACTCTTCTTGCGATAAGTAATCTTTAATTTCATCTTCTAGAGGCGTGTTATCTTCAGGAGTGTTGTACGGAAAACCCTTTTGCTTAAATGTTGCGTAATCTGTTTCCCATACTTTTTTAGCCCTCATGGCATATCTCAATGCAGTTAACCAGGCGATATGTCTATTGGTAATTGTTTTTAAAGCTTTGCTTTGGTCAGTGGCTTTATCTTTATTATGCAGATAAAAACTGTCTCTTACGGTTATCACGAAAGTTCTGGAAACGTTTACAATTCCTCCCCAAATTTTACGGGCCTCCCAGATTCTATCATAAGCGGCATTGTTTTGGAAACCAACCATGAAGGCAACGGCAGTACCAATCAGTGCTACAGGTGCTAGGGGAACCTGCAGCCACTTAATGTCCAAAGCTTCATATAAAGCGGTGACCGCAGTCACAAATATTAGAAAGAAAATGAGCTCTCTTCGAGTCCATCTAATAACACTTCTAAAAGAGAATCTTCTTTTTACGTACATAATTTGAATCTTGGATCAAATCAAAAGTACAGAATTTATTACTCATGACTTTTGGCACAATAACTGCCTTAGAGATTGTAACAGATATGCTCAATCAAATTATAAGTAAAGCGCTATCTTTACCAGATTAATATAACTATGAAACTTAATTTCATCATTCTTCTTCTCTTCGTTTCGATTGTTTCGCACTCACAATTTAAAGGTGGATTTGAACCCAAACAAGCTAAAGATTTAGCAGCCATTGGCTGCAGTTATACCTTTCTTGATTTATACAATTCAGATGCTGAAATAATTCCAAGCGGTTATAAAAAAATCTACACATCTGAAGTCAATACACTGGATAATATCTTTCAAATTTATACGCAAGGTAAATCAGGAGTAATCAACCTAAGAGGTTCAACAGCAAAAAAATCTAGCTGGCTTGAGAACTTTTACTCATCAATGATCCCAGCTACTGGGGAGATTTTAATTGGTGACCAAAAACATCCCTATAGTTTTTCAAAGAATAGTGAAGCTCATGTGCATTCAGGTTATGCGTTGGCTATATGTTATTTAGCCAAGGATCTTATCGGGCAAATCAATGCATTAAACCAAAATGGAATTTATAATATACTGATCACGGGGCACAGTCAAGGAGGGGCATTGGCACAAATGCTTACTGCTTATTTGCATCATTTACCTGAAGGGAAAATTTCAAATAAAAATCACTATAAAACATACGCCTTTGCCAGTCCAATGTGTGGGAACTTGGTTTTCGCAAATGACTATGAGCAGCTTTTCGGAAATGGTTATAGCTTTAACGTAATTAATCCTGCAGATGTGGTACCGACATTTCCTTTATCCTACAATGACAGTACACTTTTTACCATGGCAGATTTGAAAACCTTTTTGTTTGATAGAGAACATTTTGACTATAAGGGTAAAGTGACTGATGGTATGATTCAATTGTTTGAAAAAACCATTAATAACACCATCACTTTTGTAGGCAACTCAGTAAATAAGCAAATATCTAAAGAAGGGGATACCATCACCATGCCTGCTCCTGTGAAAGACATTAATTACATCAGATTAGCAGAAGTAATTGAAACCAAACCAGCACATTATCCTAAAAAATTAAAAGATTCTACCATTTTACAGAATGACTCACTGATGTCCATTTATACACTTGGACCAGATGGTCATTTTGAAAATGAAGAATTGTATGAAAAAGAACCTGTTTTCTATCAACATAAGCCCTACAATTATTATGTCACCATCCTTGAATTGTTCTTTCCAGATCAGTATGCAAAATTAGAGAAGAAATACTTAGTTGAAAATGCTCGCGAATGAAGATAATACTATCTTTGCTTGCGCCTAGGTTTTCAAGGCAGCCCATACAGTGACCAACACAACAGACATATTGATTATTGGAGCTGGACCATCCGGTTCTGTTGCCGCTGCCATCCTCAATAAGAAAGGGTATCAGGTTACCGTAGTTGAGAAAATGACTTTTCCTCGATTTGTTATTGGTGAAAGTCTA
>JAUHXX010000126.1 GCA_030426825.1 Bacteroidia bacterium
GTGGCAGTAGATTTCGTGATGGATTCGGTTTCAGTAGCGACATCATTCAAAGAAAAATTGGCCGAGTTAGACATTATCTTTTGTTCATTCAGTGAGGCCGTTAAAGATCACCCAGAATTGGTTAAAAAATATTTAGGAACAGTTGTTCCGTCTACGGACAATTTTTATGCGGCTTTAAATTCAGCAGTATTTTCAGACGGCTCATTTTGCTACATTCCGAAAGGTGTTAAGTGCCCAATGGAGTTATCAACTTACTTCAGAATAAACGAATCAGGAACGGGTCAATTTGAAAGAACTTTATTAGTTGCAGATGCAGGAAGTTATGTTTCTTATCTTGAAGGATGTACTGCACCTCAGCGAGATGAAAACCAATTGCACGCGGCGGTTGTAGAATTGATTGCGTTGGATGATGCCGAAATCAAATACTCAACAGTTCAAAACTGGTTCCCTGGAGACAAAGAAGGTAAAGGTGGTGTTTACAATTTTGTAACGAAAAGGGGTATCTGTCACACGAACTCGAAAATATCTTGGACACAAGTTGAAACTGGATCTGCCGTGACATGGAAGTATCCATCTTGTATATTAAAAGGTGATAATTCAATTGGTGAATTTTATTCGGTTGCTGTTACTAATAATTTTCAGCAAGCTGATACGGGCACCAAAATGATTCATTTAGGCAAGAATACGAAGAGTACAGTGATTTCTAAAGGAATTTCAGCAGGTAAATCGCAAAACTCATACAGAGGATTAGTACAGATTCACCCAAAGGCGGATAATTCTAGAAATTTCACTCAATGTGATAGCTTATTAATGACAGATGAATGTGGAGCGCATACTTTTCCATATATCGAATGTCAAAACAATTCGGCAAAACTTGAGCACGAAGCAACGACTTCAAAAATTGGTGAAGATCAAATTTTCTATTGCCAACAAAGGGGCTTATCAGAAGAAAAAGCAATCAGCTTAATTGTGAATGGATATTGTAAAGAAGTATTGAACAAGCTACCAATGGAGTTTGCCGTTGAAGCACAAAAATTATTAGCGATTTCGTTAGAGAATAGTGTGGGGTGATCTCAACTACGATTGATAGCTTAAAAAAACAGAAGATAAATAAAATTTCTCCCAATTGAGGGAGGCCGAGTGGGAGGATCTCGGGTAAAATTTTCCTCCCCCTTAATCCAATGCTAATTGGAAAAAATTGAAAGACAAAATAAGCAATGAGTAAAACATTATTAGATATCAAGAATCTTCATGCAGAAATTGAAGAAGAAGGAAAAGCAATTTTGAAAGGATTGAGTTTAACAGTTAAAGCTGGTGAAGTTCATGCTATTATGGGACCGAATGGTGCTGGTAAATCTACATTGGCTTCTGTAGTTTCTGGTAAAGATGGATATGAAATAACTGAAGGTTCAATAGAAATGGACGGAGCAGATATTTTAGAATTAGATCCAGATGAAAGAGCGAAAGAAGGTCTGTTTTTAGCCTTTCAGTATCCTGTTGAAATTCCAGGCGTGTCAAACATCAATTTTTTGAGAACGGCCTTGAATGAAATCAAAGAGTACAGGGGAGAAGAACAAATTTCAGCAAAAGATTTCATGGCCATGGTAAGAGAAAAATCTTCTATCGTTGAATTGGACCCTAAATTGGCATCTCGTTCAGTAAACGAAGGATTCTCAGGTGGTGAAAAAAAGCGAAATGAAATTTTTCAAATGGCTATGCTAGAGCCAAAAGTTGCCATTCTTGATGAAACTGATTCAGGTTTAGATATTGATGCCTTGAGAATTGTTGCCGCTGGAGTAAACAAATTGAAAAACGAAAACAATGCAGTGATTTTGATTACGCATTACCAAAGATTACTTGATTATATCGTTCCGGATTTTGTTCATGTGTTGGCTGATGGGAAAATCGTGAAGACAGGAGATAAGACTTTGGCTTTGGAGCTGGAAGAAAAGGGATATGATTGGTTGAATGCTGAGGCTTAGTTTAGAGGCAATAGTTTTTTAGACAAAAGGCAATTAGAATATTAATTGAATAGTGAACAGGCAATAGATTATAAGAGTTGGGAGAAATTAAGTCACATAGGGATTTGAAAATTTAATAGGATTAATAACAGAAGAAAATAAAATGATCAATTCGTTCATCAAGTCGATAGAGAAACATTTGTAATCTATGGCCTAAAGACTAATTGACTCATGAACTAATTATAATGTCAGAAACTACAACATCAAATAAAGTAACCAATTTCATCAAAAATTTAGATGTTTCGTCTGCAGATTTTCAGCAAAGGGCAGCAGAACGTCTTGGTGAATTAGACTTTCCGACCACAAGGGATGAATACTGGAAATACACTAGGTTGGGTAAGCTTACGAAATTAGAACTTTCAAAATTTGCTGATCCCGATAAATTAAACCTTACTAAACATATTATCTCCAACGATTATATTGTGGTTGTGAACGGATTCGTTAGAGAAGATTTGAGTCAATTTTCTAAGTTGGATTTTGAAATAGATTTTTTAGGTTCGGATAGAATGGCCAAAGAGCACTATTTCGATAAAAATTTGAATAAAAAAGATGTTTTTTCATCAATCAATTCTGCGTTTTTCGAAAAGGTGATTTCAATAAAAGTTGGTGCAAATAAAATTAATAAAGGGCCACTTCAAATCATCTATGTCTCAAAAGGTGATCAAATAATATCAAATACCAGGCTTTACATTGAAGCTGGAAAATCATCACAAAGTGAAATCATCCAAACCTTCATTTCAAAAGAAAGCACTGATAGTTTTACCAATCACGTAACAGAGGCTTATGTTTCTGAAAACTCGCATTTGAAAATTAACAAAGCGCAGCTAGAAGAGGGAAGCAATTCAATCATTTCAACTGAGCAAGTACACCAAGAAAGAAATTCAGTTTTTAAAATCAACACCATCACTTTAAGCGGTGCATTGGTGAGAAACAATATCAATATTTCTGTTACAGGTGAGAACTGTGAAACCTTCATGAACGGAGCCGTAATTACAAAGGATAATGAGGTGGTGGATAACCACACTTTTGTTGACCACCAGGTGCCGAATTGCATGAGTGATGAAAACTACAAATATGTGTTAGGTGGAAAATCTACCGGAGTTTTTAACGGACGAGTTGTGGTTCAAAAGGATGCACAAGTGATTAACGCTTATCAGAACAATGGAAACATTTTGTTATCTGATTATGCCAAAATAAACTCTAAACCCGAGTTAGAAATTTATGCAGATGACGTTAAATGTTCTCATGGTTCTACAACTGGTCAATTAGATGATGAAGCTATTTTCTATTTGCAAGCGAGAGGAATTTCAAAAGAGAACGCGAAAAAATTATTGGTGCGAGCCTTCATTGGTGAAGTGATTGAATCGTTTGAGAATGAACACTTTGAAAATTACATCAACGAGCAGCTAGCCGAGATTCACGATTGGAGAAACTAGTATTTTAAGCCACAACACCCTGACAACTCGAACCAGCACCAGCAGTGCATCCGTAACAGTGTTGCCCTATTTTTATCGTTCTAGAATTGATTTTATCTAAATCGAATTCGCTAATGTGTTGACCCACTTTTTCATCTGTTTTTAGCAACAACATTTGATTGAAATCACAGTCGTACATGTACCCTTCCCAATCAATACTTATGGTGTTTCTGCACATTACGTTTTCTACTGCTCCAGGATTGTAGGCATCCACCAACTTCTCCATATACTCTTGATAATTTTCTGATCTAATCAGGTAATCCAAGAAACGACTAATAGGAAGATTGGTTATGGCCAATAAGTTATTAAATACGATTTCAAAATTGGCCATTAAGGACTTTTTAAAATCTTGTTCAAGTGAAGCTTGATTTCCCGGTAAAAATGCACCTGCAGGGTTATAAACAAGATCTAATATTAGACCTGTGCCTTCTTTGCCATAACCAATTTCATTCAACATTTGAAGAGCTTGAATAGACTTTCCGAAAACACCATCACCTCTCTGACGATCAGTTTTACTGGCTTCATAATAAGGTAAAGAACTGACTACTCTAATTTTATGTTTCTTGAAAAACTCAGGTAAATCATGGTATTTTTTATTGGCAAGAATGATAGTCAAATTACATCTTACAATAATTTCTTTAGCTCCAGCAGCTGTTAATTGCTCTACAAACCATCTGAAGTCAGGATTCATTTCCGGAGCTCCTCCTGTTAAATCTACTGTTGGAAAATCATGCTGAGCAATAACGTCAACACATTGCTGCATGGTCTCACGTGTCATAATCTCTTTTCTGTCAGGACCAGCATCTACATGACAGTGTGCACATGTTTGATTGCACATGTAGCCCAGATTGATTTGAAAAACTTCCAATTTAGAAGGTTTTAAAGGAGCGTGACCTATCTCAGCTATCTTTTGACCAAAAGTTGGTAAATCACCTGATTCAAAATCACCGCCATTAAGTACCTTAATTTGTTCTTCAATCTTAGCAAGTTTATGTCCTTGTGCCTTAAGAGATTTTGCCATAATTACATTGAGAGTTTTTTCGCCTTGTTCATCATTTGTACACCATGTACTAAAGCTGCACCGCCTTTAATAGCCGCAGCCACATGAACAGCCTCCATCATCTGAGCTTCGGAGCATCCTTTTGAAAGTGTGTCTTGTGTATAGGCATCAATACAATAAGGGCATTGCACTGCATGAGATACCGCAAGTGCTATTAAAGACTTCTCTCTTTCGGTAAGCGCTCCTTCTTTAAAAACCTCACCATAATAATCAAAAAATTTATCGGCAAGTTTTGGCTCAAAATCAGCGATATCACCGAATTTCTTTAAATCATCTGGATCGTAATATGTTTTGCTCATGTTTTATTTTATTTAATCTACGTTCAAAAATAACATTTGGATGTATGTAGTGTTCATTGAGTCGAACAAATTCAAGATTCCTTGCATTTAAACCTGTCCGTTCGGAATAAATTTTACCCAGGCGTGGACCCAAATAGATCGTCCTAGTCTGATAAAAGTTGGCCATAAAATGATAAAGACAATGGCCATTATAACTAATGGTGACCAATAATTTCCCCAGCTCTTAAAAAGGGACATTAGCAAAAAAGGAAATTCTATAATTATTAATAAAGGATAACTCGCCCAAAGCGCACCATACCAAAAGCCTGGCTCCAACTCGAATTTCAATCCACACTTTCCGCAATTGGCATGCATTTCAAAAGTTTTGAAATAAACGAAAAAGCCTGGTTTTTTAAACATCCGAGTAGCCCGACATTGAGGGCATGTCATGTTCAAACAAGAGCTCAGCAGGTTACTGGATAAGGGTTCTTTGTCCATACTCCAGAATTTTTCCAGTGGTTGATTTAACGCTTAAGGTATTTATTTGAATTAATTCTGAATTACAAATTTCTTTGCAGATCTTTTGTATTTCTGGCGCTTCTAGTCTTGGAGAATAAGTATTAGCAATGATAAATCCCTTATTCTGTTTTAATTGTAAAGCCGTCTCTAACAAATCAGGAAATTTGTTCTCAATTTTCCATCTTTCCTTTTTTGCTCCAATACCAAACGCTGGCGGATCCATGATTATACCCTTATACTTTTTACCCCGTTTGACTTCTCTTTGGGCAAATTTTAAGGCGTCTTCTAATACCCAATGAATATCCGCCAAACCAGATACCTCCATATTTTCTTTTCCCCAATTAATGACTTGTTTAACAGAATCAACGTGAAAAACATCTGCTCCTTTAGCCCTTGCAACGATACTCGCTGCTCCAGTGTAGCCAAACAGGTTCAACAACCTATCCCCTTTATTTAAATTTTCTTCTAAAAATTGCCAATTGGCCACTTGTTCCGGAAAAATACCAAGATGTTTAAAATTGGTAAGATGCAGATTTAAGGTAACATCTTTATATTGAATGGGCCAAGTTTTATCCCCACTACCTTTCAGGATCTTCCACTCACCTTTTGATTTGGTCTCTTCAACAAATTCAAAATGGGCTTTTTTCTGCCATTCAGATTTAGAAAGAACCGATCCGAAATAGGCATTACGTTCAGGTCTAATGGTTATTATATCTCCCCAACGTTCTAATTTGCGCTCTCCCCCAGCATCAATCAATTCATAATTTTTCCAAGTAGGCGCAAATAATCTAGACATGCTGCAAAGGTATATCTTTTAGACTTGATGAATCACCCAACTTAAGATTCCTTGCAAATAATTATCCAGTGTTCAGGTCTTGAGTCTCTAGTCTTCTTTAGTTCCGATTTAGTTTGTAATTTCAAACTCGAATAATTATCCTTTCAGCATGATACATTTAATTAAATCAAACTACGAAATCAATGAATGGTCCGGTGGAACAACCACTGAATTATTTATCTATCCTGAAGGAGCTGAATATTCAGAAAGAAATTTTCACTTTAGATTGAGCACCGCAACCGTAGAAGTTGAACAATCAACTTTTACATCTTTGCCAGGAGTTAACAGAACACTCATGGTACTTTATGGCCATCTTAACCTTCATCACGAAGGAAATCATCAAGCAAGTTTAGGGCAATTTGATCAAGATGAATTTAAAGGTGATTGGGAAACCAAATCTGAAGGTAAATGCGTTGATTTCAATTTAATGTGTCGAGGCAATACGAGTGGAAAATTAGATGGATTTGTACTTCAAAAAAATCAATATCGTGTTCTGGATTGTGAAGGAGCCATTCAGTATCTCTATATCGTAAATGGGTCTATCGAATTGAACAAAAAAACCTATTTTACTGGAGGATTAGTGCGTATAAAAAAAGAAACAATAATTGAGATGAAGGCGAAAGAGTTGAGTGAACTCGTTTTTATTGATATTCAAAATCCTTAAGTATGTTTATTGCTATTTATTCGTTCAAAACACATCCAGGAAAAGAAGCGCAGTTCGTTAAAGCATGGGAAGATTTAACCCGGTTAATCTACCAATTTGAAAATAGCTTGGGCTCAAGGCTTCATAAAAAAGCAGAGCATCATTATATAGCTTATGCGCAATGGCCGAACAGAGCTACCTGGGAAAATGCTGGAAAGAATTTACCAGATTCTGCAGGCGAAATAAGGGCATTAATGAAGTCGGCCTGTATTGAAATTAAAACAGATCACGAACTTGAAATGACAAATGACTTACTAAAATCATCAACTTTTAACTGATGTATAGAGGTACCATTTATATAGATTCCCTTCAAAAAAACCAGCTCTTAGAGTATTTAGAAGATACCGGATGGATTATCGAGGAAGATGAAGTGTTTAAGCGAAAAGGAATTCGGGTGATTACGTTATCGAACGATTATAACGAGATAACCGTTCAATTCGAAAAACATCAAAAAATCGAGATTGATGATAGAGAAAGCGTTTTGACCGAAATTGATGCTCATTTCAATGGTAATAGCACGCTACTTAGAACGGATAACTGATAGGGTCTAGTAAAATTTTTAAAGTCTTTTTGCGAATTTTTGCATCTTTTTAGGTTTAATACGTCTTTATAAATAATGAATGCTGTAACAGAAGAAATATGGGTTGATCTTAAGGATCAACTATTCAACTTTATCTTGAAAAGGGTAAATTCAAAATCTATTAGTGAGGATATATTGCAAGATGTTTTTCTTAAAATTCACATGAATATTTCGAAACTAAGTAATGAGGATAAATTATCCTCATGGGTTTATCAAATTACCCGAAATTCAATAATTGATTATTACCGGAAAAAGAAAATTAGCACCGACCAAATCCCAGAACTTCCAGAAGACTTATCGGATTCAAATTTAAACTCAGAGTTCTATGGTTGTCTGAAATCACATATCCAACAATTAGATGAAAAAGATAGAGATGCCATTCTAAAAACTGCATTCGAAAACGTTTCTCAAAAAGATTACGCTGCTTCGCAAAACATAAGTTATTCTGCAGCCAAAAGTCGTATTCAACGAGCTAGAAAAAAATTAAATGACTTATTTGTTTCGTGTTGTCAAATTCAAACAGATAAATACGGAAACATTATTGACAGTTCAAATGAAAACTGTTCGTGTTAATAAAAATTGCGTCTTTTTCTAAGTAGTTCGTCTCTATATATGACACTAAAGTCAAATTAAAAAATAGAGTTATGAATACTAGAAACGAAAAATGCAATTGTGAAAATTGCCAATGCACAACACAACAATCATGTCAATGTGATTGCAACTGCAACGGAAACTGTTGCAATGAAAATAACAGTTGTTGTTAAGAAAAAACCCTCTGACGAGAGGGTTTTAGTATTTCTAAAAATGTGCAGCTAACCAACTTTGAACATCATCAATCATTTGCGACCTGTTGCATGAACCTCCATTCCATCCATGTCCGCAATTCGCATATTTCAGCATTTTGTGTTGAGCATTAAAGTCACCAGAAGATGCGGGTGATGTTCCGAAAGCAGAGGTAATTCTGTCAATCAGAGTA
Source organism: Bacteroidia bacterium (assembly GCA_030426825.1). Classification (GTDB taxonomy): domain Bacteria; phylum Bacteroidota; class Bacteroidia; order Flavobacteriales_D; family Crocinitomicaceae; genus Paracrocinitomix. The sequence goes on from JAUHXX010000126.1 coordinate 8,448, forward strand.
TCCGCATGAGCAGGAGGAACCAAATCATCAGCTGCTCCGTGCAAAATAAAAGTGGGCAAGTTTCTCTGAATATTGGGAAGATAACCAGGACTTAAAGTATCTGTGTAAGCTGGAAACTGAGTACCCATTTGTAGATCATATCCCGCCAAACTTTTTAAACCCCAAAAAAGGTTGACATTGCCTGTAGTTGTAAAATTACAGTTATTAGCGTATTTCGGCATCCCGAACTCATTGCTCAAAGGAATCGCTGTATAAGGAAAGGTACCTGCAGCCGATTTAAATGACTCGTCATCCATTAGAGCTGGAGAATAAAAGGAAATTACCGTTTTCAAATCTGAATCTGAAGAATTTCTTAGTGCATAGATTAATGAAATTTGAGCACCAGCACTTTCTCCTATTAATGCAAAGTTGTTTGAAGATACTCCTAAAGTTGAGGCCTCAGCTTTTAATTTACCTATGGCCAAATCAATGTCCTCTATCATATCTCCCATATAAAAATTTGGATCACCAGTAAAAGCGCTTGGTTGCGTAGTATAGCATGCCAAACGATACTTCATCACAGCAACAGCATATCCATCAGAAAGTAGAGGGTTAACAATATCCCATCCAAGCCCACCATTGAAAGTAATAACCGAATCTTGAGCTTGAGGTCCAAGCACCCAGGCTCCACCATGAATCATGATTACGGTTTTAGTCTGACTATTATGTCCAGGAGGCAAATACAAATCAAAATGTTGACGCTCATGACTGCCATATGAAATTCGTTGAACAGTTACCAGAGTGGTGTCTTCATACTTACAAAGCGAATTATCCTCTTTAACATTAGTATGATAATTTAATGCTTCTGGATCAGTACATCCCTTTTTTTTACAGGCGCCTAACGAGACTAATGCACCTAATAAAAATATAATTGTGAGTTTATTCATGTTTCAAATATAAAAACTTGATTAAAAGAAAACTTTACACAACCGTTTAATAATCAACACGTCTTGCTAAAAAAAAACTCTTACCACAATGAAAAGCATCTTAACTTTTATTATAGCGTTTGTATTTTCAGTTGGATATTCACAAATTGACTGTATCAATTTTGGGGATTACACGGATACTTATATCAATACTGTATCAAGCGATCATGCAACTTATCCTCCAGGGTCTGCTTTTATTGTGGAGGGAGACATACAGCTCATCAAACCCAACACCAGCACTTTCTATCAATTCATTAATTCAGCCGATAATGAAATGTGTTATATTGGAGAATTGGGTATTGATGTTTCAACCTCTAGTGCGAG
>JAUHXX010000127.1 GCA_030426825.1 Bacteroidia bacterium
CTGTTTTTATTCTTTTATCAAATTCAAGCCCCAAATAACTACAAGAACCAAAATTAACAAGTTTTTGACCTTCAATTAGAAGTTCCATAGAGGAAATTTCAAGGTCATCAGTTGTTAAATGGACTATATTTTTTTGTCGAGCATAATTTGCAATTCCATTTACAGAATTAATAGCAGTTTGATTCATATTGAGGTTCAATTAATTAAAAATTATTTTACCTCAAAATTCGCGGAAGCGGCGAACAATAACAACAGTCTTTAATCCTAATTAATCTCACCTCTTTAAGGTGTTTAGACCTAAGCATAAAAACCTAATTATTCAATAATACGCTATTTCTCTATATTTGTGTGTATAATTATAGCATGGAAACAAATGTCTTTGAAAATGATTACGTGCGGTTTGAATTTATTGAAGGCGTGCTCAAAGGCACTTATAAAGATGATAAAGTAGGATTAGAAACAGCTAAAAAAATTGTCGAGAAAAGGTTAGAATTTACGAAAAACAAAACTTATCCGATTATGATAACAGAAGTTGGATTAAAGCAAATTGATCGTGAAGCAAGAACTTTTTTAAGTTCTGAAGAAGCAGCAGTTGGTCTTTCCGCCAGCGCTCTGATTTCAAAATCAGCATTGACAAGGCATTTGGCCAATTTTTTTCTTAAAATAACAGTAAGACGAGGTAAGTTACCTGCTAGAGTTTTTTCGAACGAAAAGGAAGCCATTGAATGGTTAAAATCTTTTGATTAAATAATGTCTCAACCTCAAATAGATAAAATCAGTGAATTATTGATTGAATACTCTGCTGGAAACTATTCTTTTCAAGGCGAGATTTCTGATGCAATGGATGAGTTTGACATGATCATCTCTGGTATCAACATGTTGGGAGAAGAATTGTTATCCACCAATGTTGACAAGGATTATTTCAGTAGCATTTTCAATGCGGTTACTGATTTAGTCATGATATTGGATGTCAATGGCAATTTGATAGATCACAATCAAGCAGTTGAAGAAAACCTCCTTATCACTAAGGACAATAGCCATGAAATCAAATTTGATGATTTATTGTGTGAAGGACATCAACAGTTTCAAACCATCAAATCAACACTGGATAATGATATCAAGAGTGTATTGATTGAAGCCGATTTAATAGGATTGAATGATAAGGTCATTCACGGCCAATTAACCTGCTCTCGAATTATAGATAGGTTTGATGAATTCAAAGGATACCTGATAAGTATTAAGGATATAACCGCTCAAAAATTAAATGAACAGTTAACTCTCAAAGCTATATTCTCTGCTCAACAAGCTGAACAAAAAAGGGTAGCTGATGATTTGCATGATTCCTTGGGCCAAGAATTATCAATGACCAAATTGATGATTAGCAATTTGCGAAAACATTCAACGGACAATCCGAAGTCACTTGAACTAATAAGCACCTGTATTGACATCTTAAATGGCTCAATTAAAAACTTAAGAGAAATTTGCTTTAACCTCATGCCTGGAGTGTTGACTCGAGGTGGTTTAAACATGGCAATTTCTGAACTGGCTAACAAATTGAATAAACAAGAAAATTTCAGGGTCTTATTTGAAAAGAATCCTGAAATCGAAAGAATGGACAGTGATCTTGAAATCGTTCTGTATAGAATTACACAAGAGTTCATTAATAACATGATTAAACATTCAGATGCCAGTGAACTAAGAATCGAATTGAACAAAGACAGTAAAACTAATTTTATCAGTTTGTATTTGGAAGAGAATGGACAAGGATTCGATATGTCAAAACTGAATAAAATTGGTGAAAATAGAGGGTATCAAAATTTAAAAACTAAAGTAAAAGCCTTTAATGGTTTGGTCTCCATGAATAGCGCCCCAGGAGAAGGTACATCAACTTACGTTAAATTTCCAATTATAGCCCATCATGAAGAAAATTAAAATTTTATTAGTAGACGACCATAAGCTCGTTAGAAATGGAATCAGGTACACCCTAGAGACAGGCCATACTTCTTCAAAAATTGATAGAATTGATGAAGCTGTTAACGGAGATGATGCTATTAGACTCTGCACGGTAAATAAGTATGATGTCATCTTCATGGATATCAACATGCCTGACAAGGATGGTATTACCGCGACCAAAGAGATATTATCTATTGATAAATTTACGCGAATTATAGCTCTTTCTATGTTTGATGAAGAATTTGAGATTAGAGCAATGATAAATGCTGGGGCAGTTGGATACCTTCTTAAAAACACAGGGACTGAAATACTAGATGAAGCAATTTCTACAATTCTTAAGGGTGGCAAATACTATAGCAATGATGTTGCTATCAAGCTGATGAATCCTAACAATGAAGCTATTTCAACCGGGCCAAAAATATTAAGACAAAATTTAAATACTGAAAGTTCGGTTTTAACGAAAAGAGAAACTGAAGTGCTTACGTTAATTGCCAGCGAATTTACCAATGAAGAAATTGCCGAAAAACTCAAATTGTCAAAACGAACAGTTGATTCACATAGACAAAACATTATCAACAAGTTGGGAGTAAAAAACACGGCTGGACTAATCAAATACGCTTTTAAAGTTGGGATTATCTAGGTATATACACTTATAAAACTTCTTTATTTATAGGTTTTAAGACTGTTTTTTTGAATTCAAAGAATCTTCACCTTTATTTCATCAATTACAGTCCCATCAATGAAACGCACAATCTATTTTCTAGAAGATAAAACAGGCTTAGGGCAACCAAAGGTCATTCAAGGTTTGATTAACCGTATGATTTTACGAGCAAATGACCTCGATCTCATCATCAGACCTCTTGATATTAAATCAGATGTACTTTGTGTAATTGAGTCAAAAGGACTTTCTATAGGCATGATGTCACACGAATCTGTATCACACTCATCTGCAGACCTCCTGCATTTTTTGGATGAACAAGAATGTAAAATTATCTTTTGCACTTCCGTTCAACGGGATGACTTGACCAAAGTTGTTTCACGTTATGTCAGTCAGAAGGGGTACCAATCGGTTTATTTAAAAAGTATATGGTCTCCCTATATTGAAGTCAATCAACTGTTAAATTATGAGATTTCAAAACTTGAAGAAATTGCATTAATGTGTCTAGATAGCGCATTTCCAGACCATACTGAATCAGACAACATCTTAAAAGCAATATAATTCGAAAAAATATTTTCGTTGTTGGATCGTCTATTCATATATTAATCGTAATATTGCAATTAATATTATGGGGACAACAAAAACAGATCTATTTACCGCTGAGCAAAATGAACTTGCTTCTTTGGCAAAAGCACTTGGTCATCCGGCAAGAATAGCTATCATTCAACATTTGATTAAATCAAAAGAATGCATAAATGGCGACCTGGTTGCTGAATTAGGCCTGGCCCAGGCGACTATCTCACAGCACTTAAAAGAACTAAAATCTATTGGAATAGTTCAAGGAACAATCGAAGGCGTGTCTGTAAGTTATTGTATGAATCCAGAAAAATGGAAAGAAATAAAAATTCTCATGAATTCATTGTTTGATCAGGGATTAGAAAAAGCACTGAATGAATGTTGCTAAAAAATTAAGTATGAAATTAGAAGAATTAAAATCGCATTTACAATCAAATCAAGAGTTGAATTTGATATTACCCAATGGTCAGTTTGTACCGAAACACTTCCATATTACAGAGGTTGGTATGAACACACGTCATTTCATTGATTGTGGAGGGACGGAGCGAATTGAAAAGAAGGTTAATCTTCAGCTATGGGTTGAGGACAGGGATCCCGACCATAGACTATCTTCAGAAAAATTGTTATCAATCATTAATCTTTCACAAGAAAAAATTGGTTTAGGAAATTTAGAAATTGAAGTCGAATATCAAGGTCAGACTATCGGCAAATATGGATTAGAATTTGAATCAGGAAATTACCTTTTAACTTCCACGCAGACTGATTGTTTGGCTAAGGATTTATGTGGAGTGCCAGAAGAAAAGGTAAAAGTAAATATGGCTGATTTATCAAATACTGGTTCCACTTGCACGCCTGGAGGTGGATGCTGTTAACTGAAAGTTATGACTGAAACATTAAAACAACAAATAGAGGAGATTAAATCTGGATTTGACAATATCTCTGATGATCGAAAAAAGGATTTACATATATTGAGTTTATTCATTTCAGAAAGGATTCAATCAAAGACTGATTTAGTATTTATTTGTGTTCACAATTCAAGAAGAAGTCATTTATCTCAGATTTGGGCACAAGTTGCAGCTCATCATTACGGATTTGACAATATTAGGACTTACTCTGGAGGAACTGAGGAAACTTGCATGTATCCAAAAATTGCTGAAACTCTATCTAGCCAAGGATTTCAGATAAAAACTCTAGCGGTTTCTGAAAACCCAATCTATTCAATAAAATATGATGAGAACGAACCTGCAATCATAGGATTCTCAAAAATATTTGATGACAGTTTCAATCCTGTTTCAAATTTTGGAGCTATCATGGTATGTTCAGCCGCAGACAGCAATTGTCCATTTATTGCCACTGCAGCACAACGTATATTGCTAGCCTTTGATGACCCTAAAGATTTTGATGGGACAGATTTGCAAACGGAAAAGTATCTTGAAAGATCAAAACAAATTGCGACTGAGTTATTCTATGCTTTCTCAATGGTTGAACGCTAGTTTAACACTTTGAACGTTTTTTGGAATTGATCTGATTGAACTACGATTAGCATGGGATGACCACACGAAAACAATAGTTTTTGATCTTGTTGTCCTTGAATTGACTCAGTACGTAAAAGCCCTCCATTGAATGAGTAGTAAGTGATCTGAATCTCAGAATCTGCTGTACACCCATCCATTGAGAGGTAGTTTTGACCCAAATTTTGATAGATGCTAAAATTCATTGTGGCTTCATAAATACCCGAAGTATTTATCGGAGGGTCTTCATCAGTTGAATCTCCTACTGTAACTTCAAAAAACAAAGTATCCACAAGTCCATATTGATCAGTTACTAATGTGGTGTATGTACCTATTTCAAGATCAACAATCTGGATACTTTCAGAAGAGACGCCTCCGGATGAAACATTCACAGAAAATGCATCCAAAATATCATAACTCCAATTTGTACTTCCTAAATTTTGGATAATTACTGAGTTCAACACTGTATCAGCAGTTGCCGAGGTAGAATAAAACAGCTCAAAGCGGTCAAAGTCTGATGAAGATGAATCTGCATTAAAGCTAAACGTTTGATTTGTACACAAATCGTAAATCGCGTTAGTTTCAAGATCTCGAATAGCCACTTTTATTCCTGGAGGGAATGCACCCAGTTGCTCTGTTTCCATCAAGAAACTCCCTCCTACAAGTGGTACACGCATGGTTAGAAACATTGAAGAATCCTTTTCCATAAACGGAATCGTGTTCGTAGCAAATGCAAAACTATCAGCAGAGAATGAGTATAAAGAAGGAACTGAATCATTCCATGTAAACATTTTCCAAGCGTCCCATTGGCCGTCAAAATTTTGAGTAGCTGTGTGTTCAAGCCTTATTATTGTTTCATCTGTATATCCGTTTGGCGCCGTAATTTTAAATTTTATCGCGTAGTCAATTTGGCTCTGTAAACCCAAACTCAACATCAATCCAATTATAAATGTTATTGATTTCTTCATTCTATATATTTTAAAGTTGAATGCCCATTAATGTCACATCATCCACTTGCTCATTGTCTCCTTTCCATTCTTCGAATACACTATTTATTACCCGTTGCTGATTACTGATAGGTACCATGTTCATTTTTTTGAGAAGTTCTATTAATCTTTTGGTGTTGAATTTTTTTCCTTTATCTCCACCGAACTGATCCGTTAATCCGTCAGAGCTTAAATAAATTGTATCTCCTTCATTGTAATTGAATTGATGCTCTTCCACTTCGAAAGAATCATGATCACTACCTATCGAAAATCTTCCGCCCTTTATTTTGTGGATATGATGCTCTTTATTCTCTACCTTATAGCTGGTATATTTGTCTTTGTCCAACCCTTCAATTTCATTTGATTTGGAGAGTAAAAAAAGTGGTCGTTGAGCACCCACATAGTGTAATGTTTTTTCTTTCGAATTGATGGCACACATAGAAATATCCATTCCGTCTTGAATGTGAGATGTTTCGGAATGTAAAAAATCAAGAACGAGTTGGTTTGCTTTTTCTAGTATTTTTTTGGGTGAATCAAACTCACCAGAATTCACAATAAAATTCAACATATTGGTACAAGCCATAGTCATCAAAGCTCCAGGAATACCATGTCCGGTGCAATCCGCAACAGCAACAATTTTTGTGTCCCCTACCTTATTTGCCCAGTAAAAATCTCCAGAAACCGTATCTTTCGGAGCATACATCAATAAAAAAGGATCAAACAATTTTTCAAGAGTCGCAATTGTTGGTAAAGTTGCCTGTTGAACGATTCTTGCTCGTTCTAAGCTATCTCCAAACTCTTTCATTTGTAACTCGAGAGATTGTAAGCTAAACTGCAGGCTAGATTGATGACTATTTTTTAAACTAGACTCTAGGTGAGCTCGCTTTAGCAATAATCTTCTAATGGTGTTCACAAGATCGTGATTATCGAAAGGCTTAGTGATATAGTCATCAGCTCCCAACCCCATCCCTTTGCGCATGTCATCCATTCTAGAAAGAGCTGTTGTAAAAACGAAAGGAGTATGTTTGAATTCAGAAGTTGATCTAAATTTTTCTAATGTTTCCCAGCCATTTTGTCTTGGCATTAACACATCACATAAAACAAGATCTGGTAATTCGTTTTTCGCAACTTCGAAACCTCTTATTCCATCTTCAGCTTGAACAACTTCGAAATCATTGAAGGTTAAAACATCAATAACGGTGTTTCTAATATCTGCGTTATCCTCGATTACTAAAATTTTCGACATGACTTGTTTTTTTGACCAAGTTATGCCGAGAAAAAGGATTGCGATTATCGGGTTTTCCGAACGTAAATATTCTCCTTCCTAAAGTATTTTAGAAATCTGATTTTAATAAATCAAGCAGCTCTTTTTTCTTTCTTACTGACACTGCAACCAATTCACCATCTGCCATTTTTAGTTGGCCACCCTTACCATTAAGATACTTTTCAGTATAGTTTAAATTGACAATTGTTGATTTATGCACCTTAAAGAAATTATGCGCGATTAATCTTTCTTCGAAATCTTTCATTGGTTTTGCAACCAGGACTTTTTTACCTGACTTAAGAACAAAATTGCAATATGCCCTGTCAGCTTCACAGCGAATAATATCCTCAAAAGGGATGATTTCAAGACCTTCATCTGAGGGTATTGCTAATTTTGAAAAACTGGGTTCTTTAGTAGAAAGTTGTTCTTGACTTTTTAAACCAGTTAGTTTCTTTCTTTTGTCCAATCTGAGTTTAACAATTTCTAATATCTCCTTATGGTCAAAAGGTTTGGTTATATAATCGTCAGCGCCCAACTTCAAACCAGCTCTTATATCTTCAGGTTCTACATTCGCAGTTAAAAATAAAAATGGGGGAACAATTTCATTTTCCAGTTTTTGATTTATCGCTGAAAGAAGGTCAAAGCCACTTAAATCTGGCATATTCACATCACAAAGCACAAGGTCTGGCTTTAGAGTTAAAATGGCATGATACCCTTCTTTACCATTCGGAGCAGTTTCAACTCCATATCCGGCTAAACCTAAAATATCGGCTAATACCTCTCTTATTCCTTTTTCATCTTCAATTACTAATACTTTTGCCATAACAGTTTTTTCTATTGGTTAAATTGAATTCTAAATACTGACCCTTTATTTTCTTCACTTTCTAAACTGATTGTTCCATCCATGAGTTCAACATACTCCCTAATAATTGCTGTTCCAAGACCTGTACCCGAAATCTGAGTTACATTAGAGGCTCTAAAAAATGGTTCAAAAACAGAGTTTATTTCCTCTTGAGGAATACCCAATCCAAAATCCACCACATCTATCTGAACAGCATCTGTTTTAAAATCTAGTATTATTTTAGGCGCTTTTCTATTCGGAGAATATTTAAACGCATTGGATAAAAGATTAGAAATGACATGCTCAAATAAATTGGGATCTAATTTTATAGGTCTTGACTTGCCGCTTTTAATTAATTTGGCTTTTCTAAAATCATCCTGTATTTCATTGTAAGATTGAATGACAGCTTTAATAATGTCTGCAGGATTCATCTCATTGATTGAAGTTTTAACACTACTTGCCTCTATTTTACCGAGAATTAAAACATCATTCATGATACTCGTCATGCGCTCAACTTCTGACTTTATCCTTTCAGAAGTTCTAGAAATTAGGGCACTCATTTTTTCTGGGGCATCTTCTAAATGCATATCTAACAGTCCAATACTGGATTGAATTACTGTTAAAGGTGTTCTAAATTGATGCGAGGCAGTGGAAACAAACCGTGACTTTAACTCACCCAACTCTTTTTCTTTAACAAGGGATTGCTCTAGTTTCGCTTTCGTAACCATTAATTCAGAAGTTCTTTCTTTCACCTCTGCCTCTAACCTTCTGGTGAATTGCTCTTTAACTTCCTCTGCTTCTTTCAATACCGTAATATCTTGAACTGTACCTCTCATTTTTTTACCAGGCCCGAATTCATTATTGAATATTTTTGCCGTGGCCTTGATATGCTTCACCTTTCCTTTTCTCGTACCAATTTTAAACTCAATGCTAAATGGTTCTTTTGACTCAATATGCTCTTTAATTGTTTTATATATTCTGATAGAGTCTGAACCCCACGTCATCTCATTAATCACCCCTAAGGCTTTATTCTTCATATGGTCATCAATATCAAAAATGCGATAAGCTTGCGGTGAACCGGAGAAAACTTCAGAATCGAAATTGTACTCCCAATTCCCAATGTTCGCAAGCTCTTGAGCTTCTAGTAATTTATCTTCTGATTCTTTCAATCTAATTTCTGACTTCTTGCTTTCGGTAACATCTATTGTTGCTCCGAACACCGATAAAACCTCTCCAGAATCATTCAATCTACATTCAATACTTGTATCTAAAAACTTGATTTTCCCTTGAGGTGTTTTAACTCTCTCAGTATAATTAACAGGTGCTTTATCTAAAGAAATCTGTTTCAATATATTTTTAATCCGCAGTTTATCAGAAGGTAGAACGAATGCAATATAATCTTCTATATGAATAATTTGATCTGCATATTCAAGCTCCAATATGCGATCCATTCCATTTGAAACTCTGAAGCTGTCATCCTTCAATATATATTCCCAATTACCCATTTTTGCCAGATCCTCTGCCTTGGCAAGGTTTTTTTGGGCCAACTGTAATTCATGCTCGTTTTTATGTCTTTCAATGGCGTAGAAAACTGATTTCTTCAATAATTTACCAGTAATTTCACCTTTTACAAGATAATCTTGGGCACCCTTGTTTATTGCTTGAAGCGCTATGTCTTGATCATTTAATCCCGTAAATACAACGATTGGCACCTGAGGTTGGTCACTTTTAACCGAATCAATAGTTTCTAAGCCGTGAGAATCGGGCAACGATAGATCTAAAAAAACGCAATCGAACTGATTCTCTTGCATTAATTCTAACCCACCTTTCAAGGTACTTTTAGTTTCAACAGATTTAAACTCTTGAATATCTGATGCAAGCGTTTGAATGAAAAACGCGTCATCTGGATTA
>JAUHXX010000128.1 GCA_030426825.1 Bacteroidia bacterium
CAACATAAGGACTAACTACCTTTTTTAATTCAGGTGAAATTCTGTTGGAGGGAAAAGCGAAAACAAAAATGAATGCGAAATGAAACAGTATAAAGACAAACGCAATCCAACCGGCGATTATTTTATTTCTTTCACTCACAAAATATTCTGTTATATCTTTTAAATTTGTTACAAATTAAGCATATTATGTCAAGTAAAATTTCAAATTCTGCCAACTCATGGGTAGAAGTTTCAAAAAAATCAGATTTTCCAATACAAAATATTCCATTCGGAGTTTTTCAATCGCCAAATCACAGCCCAAGGGTTGCCAGTGCAATTGGAGATTTTGCTATCGATTTAAAGGTACTTTTTGAAGCGAATATGTTGAACGGTTTGGGATTTGATATGTCAGATTTCGATACGAATTTCTTGAACAATATGATGCGTCATGGAAAATCAGGAACCAGAAAACTGAGAGAACGTATTTACGATTTGTTGCTCGATTCAAATATCGAACTTCAATCGAATCAGGAATTAGCAAAAAGAGTATTGGTTCCAATCCAAGATATTGAAATGATGCTACCAATAGAATCTCGAGATTACACTGATTTCTATTCAAGCGAACAGCACGCCTTTAATGTAGGTTGCTTATTTAGAGATCCTGAAAATGCACTACTCCCGAATTGGAAGCACATTCCTGTGGGATACCACGGTAGAGCATCATCAATCATTGTTTCTGGTCAAGATATTGTGAGACCCAAAGGTCAAAAAAAGCCACCAACGGCAGAAGTACCAACTTTTGGACCTTCAAATCTCTTAGACTTTGAATTAGAAACTGTTTTCTTTACATATCAAGGAAAACCTTTAGGTGAATCAATTAAAACAGATGAAGCTGATGACTATATTTTTGGAATGGCTTTATTCAATGATTGGTCGGCAAGAGATATTCAAGGCTGGGAATATGTTCCGCTAGGCCCATTCTTAGGGAAAAACTTTGCTTCTTCTGTTTCTCCATGGATTGTCACCTTAGACGCTTTAGAGCAATTTAGAATTCCTGGCCCTAAGCAAGAACCGAAAGTCCTTCCATATCTAGAGTATTCTGGAGATAAACATATCGATATTAACCTAGATGTAATTATTCAACCTGAAAATGGTGAAGAGAACATTGTAGGACAATCAAATTATAAATACATGTACTGGAACATGAACCAGCAATTGGCACATCATTCAGTAAACGGGTGCAACATTTGTTTGGGGGATGCCATGGGTTCTGGGACCATTTCAGGACCTAATGAAGGAGAATACGGCTCAATGCTTGAAATCTCGTGGAAAGGTACCAAACCTTTTAAAATGTCAGATGGCACAGAAAGAAAATTCTTGCAGGATGGAGACACAGTGATTATGAGAGGAAATTGCCAAAATAGTGATGTGAGAATCGGGTTTGGTGAAGTAAGGACTAAAATTTTACCAGCAAATGACTAAGTTTTTTTCGATTGTATTCGCCTTATTATTAATCAATGTAGTTGTCTATAGTCAGAAGCATGTGGCTTATTATGACAATGGTAATTTATTGGAGACAGGTAAATACAAAAAAGGTGAGCCAACAGGTAAATGGAACTACTATTTTGACAATAATCAAATAGAATCAGAAGGGAAATTCAAAAAGGGCGTTAAAACAGGAACATGGAATTATTATTGGAGAACAGGTGAATTAGCCGAACAAGGAACTTGGACTGATGGAAAAGAAACTGGTGAATGGAAAGGTTTCCATCAAAATGGTCAAATCAGTTATATCGGGATTTATGAAGACGGATTAGAAACTGGGAAATGGACTTTTTACCATGAAAACGGTCAAGTTAAAGAAGTTGGCGAATATGTGGTAGGTGAACAAGAAGGAACTTGGAAACTCTATTATGACAACGGACAATTGCATAAAGAAGGAATTTATGCACGAAATGAGCTAGACGGCATTTGGAAATCTTATTATGAAGATGGAACTATTGAAAAGGTTGGCACTTGGGACCATGGTGTTCAACACGGAGTTTGGACCTATTATGACAAATTTGGTAATCCAACAGACAAAGGAAATTGGAACAGAGGTAAACAAGATGGATTCTGGGAATATTATTATCCTTCAGGAAAAGTAGACCGCCAAGGCAATTGGAAAAACGGAGAACAAGTTGGGGTTTGGACTTATTTATATGAGAACGGAACAGTTAAAGAAAAAGGTGAATGGAAAAGCGGAATGCAATTCGGAGAATGGTCATATTATCATGAAAATGGCGTACTCAAAGAAAAAGGAGATTGGGCGAATAAATTTCAAACGGGAGTTTGGAAATACTATTCCGAAACTGGTAAACTCGTTAAAACCGGAAAATGGAAAAATGGTCATGCCACAGGTGAATGGATAAATTATTGGGAAAACGGTGAAATCGAAAGTACCGGATCTTATCTTAGAGGAAAGCGTGAAGGCTTATGGAAGTATTATAGAAAGGACGGAAGTCTGGAAGAAAAAGGAATCTGGGAAAGCTCCATTCAAGAAGGGATTTGGAGTTATTATCGTCCTGACGGATCGTTAGAAGAAACTGGGCCTTGGAGAAATTCTGAGCAACACGGTCAGTGGAAATATTTTTATCCAAACGGTAAATTAGAATGGGTCGGCAGATGGAACAGAGGAAAAAAAGAGGGAGAGTGGATCAATTACGATACAAGAGGTAAAATTAAATCGACTCAGCGATATTAAATATGGTGGATAAGCAAGAAATAGATTTAGATCAAGAGAGGAATGAAATTCTGAATGCTTATCGTGGCTTATTGAGAGCCAGTAAAAATTATCGTGATAAAAACGACACCCAGCTAATTAGAAAAGCTTTCGATATTGCGGTAGACGCTCATAACGATATGAGACGTAAATCGGGCGAACCCTACATTTACCATCCAATCGCAGTAGCAAGAATTTGTGTTGAAGAAATGGGCTTAGGTACAACTGCAATTGTTTGTGCTTTACTACATGATACCGTTGAAGACACCCACATTACCTTAAATGATATTGAAGAGCATTTTGGACATAAAGTGAGAACTATCATTGATGGCCTTACAAAAATTCCAGAAGTTTTTGATGATAACATCTCGCTTCAAGCCGAAAATTTCAGAAAGTTAATTTTAACCATTTCGGATGATCTTCGTGTGACGTTTATTAAAATGGCTGACCGTCTGCACAACATGAGAACGCTTGATTCTATGCGTCCAGACAAACGATTGAAAATCTGTTCTGAAACCGAATTTCTTTACGCACCATTGGCACATAGATTGGGTTTCAATGCCATCAAAACAGAATTTGAAGACATCATTTTCAAATACAAAGAACCTTCAATCTATGAACAAATTGAGCTCAAGCTCGAAAAAACAAAAGAAGTTCGAAACAGGTTTATCCGCCAATTTACAAATCCTATAAAATCAAGACTGGATGATGAATTAGCCAATTACAGCATAAAAGCTAGAACCAAAAGTATTCCGTCCATATTCAAAAAAATACAGAATAAGCACGTCACATTTGATGAAATCTACGACATATTTGCCATTCGAATTATCGTAGATGTACCTTTTGAAGAAGAAAAACCTGCCTGCTGGAAAATTTATTCAATTGTTACCGATTATTACCAGCCAAATCCTGACAGATTAAGAGACTGGGTATCCACACCAAAAGCCAATGGATATGAATCATTGCATACAACTGTAATGAGCCCAAGTGGTAAATGGGTTGAAGTGCAAATTCGAACCAAGCGAATGGATGAAATTGCAGAGAAGGGTTATGCAGCTCACTGGAAATACAAAGACAATACTGCTCAAGATAACACTTTCGATAGGTGGGTAGGTGAAGTTAGAGCCTTACTCGAAAATCCTGATATCAATGCAGAAGACTTTATTGATGAATTCAAATTGAATTTATTCAATGATGAAATCTACATATTCACCCCAAAAGGTGATCTACGTGTACTGCCTAAAAATTCCACAACACTTGATTTTGCCTTCGATATTCACACTGATATCGGAATGACTTGCATAGGTGCCAAAGTGAACGGTAAATTAATGCCACTCAGCCATGTGCTAGAAAGTGGCGATCAGGTTGAAATCATCACCTCAAGTAAGCAAAAACCTAAAGAAGATTGGCTCAAATTCGTGGCTTCTGCTAGAGCAAAATCCAAAATTAAGGCGGCTCTCAAAGAGGAAATGAAAAAAATTGCTGCTGATGGAAAAGAGATTTTACAGAGAAAACTAAGATCATTAAAAGTAAACTGGAGCAGCGAAAACATCCAAGCTTTAGAACGATTTTATAAGATTCACGGATCAACAGAATTCTATTTCCAAATTGCTAAAGGCAAAATTGACTTGTCCAAAATCAGGCAGCTTGAAATAAAAAATTACAACTTCTTAGCGCCTAAAAAAACAAAGTCTAAAGATAGCTCCGAAGAAAAAGTGATGCAAGAGATCATCTCTGGCGTGAACAGTAAAAAAGACACCATTGTTATTGGCGAAAATTTTAAAGAATTTGAATATAAATTAGCTAACTGTTGTACACCGATTCCCGGTGATAATGTATTTGGATTTATTACTGCAACAGATGGCATTAAAATTCACCGAACGAATTGCCCCAATGCCACTCAACTCATGTCAAACTATGCTTACCGAATTCTTAAAGCAACATGGCAAAGTAATCGAATTAAAGAACGATTAACGGCACTTTCAATTACCGGATTAGATGATATTGGAATTGTAAACTCAATTACGAATATTGTGTCGGGAGTTCATGGAGTAAATATGAAATCGATATCGTTTGAATCAGAAGATGGTCTTTTTGAAGGCAAAATTCAACTCTTTGTATATGATACGGAGCAACTGGATGAGCTGATTTTGAAATTTGAGCAAATTGAAGGTGTAAAGCAAGTTACCCGAATATAAATTTAATGTATAATTCTTTGTATCTTTGTCATACGCTCAGCTGCGTAAATCCATGAATATGGAAAAAGAAGAACTTCAAGAAACCGTCAAAAATATTTTTTCGAATTTTCTCGAAAAAAACGGCCACAGAAAAACACCAGAAAGATTTGCTATTCTAGCAGAAATCTATGCCCATAAAGGACATTTTGATATTGAGTCTTTATATGTTAATATGAAGAACAAAAATTATCGAGTAAGTAGAGCAACGCTATACAATACTATGGATTTATTGCTCACATCTAATTTGGTAAGAAAGCATCAATTTGACAATATTTCGCAATTTGAAAAGGCTTACGGATTTAGACAGCATGACCACGTGATCTGCACCAACTCTGGAGATGTTATTGAATTCTGTGATCCAAGAATTGAAAAAATCAAAGCAACAGTTGAAGAACTGTTCAATGTTAAAATTCATAATCACTCTTTGTATTTCTATGGTGAAAGAATCACTGAACAGAATTCAGACAAATGAGCATAGCATTAAGTACAAGTCATCATATTAATTGTAACGAAATTAAGCTAGACGGCTCAGGACTCACTGAACAGGATTTCGAACCATTATTAAAATTGGTTGATGATTACATCAATAATGGTGAATCCAATCTTATAATTAACCTAGATAAAGTAAAACTTTTGAACAGTCTTGGAATCAATTCAATGATCAAAATCTTTACTAAATGTAGGAATCAGGGTGGAGACATGTACATTGTTAATATCTCTGATAAAATTAGTCAGGTTCTATTGCTGACTAAACTAAATACAGTTCTTAATATTGCATCTTCGCTAAATGATGCTATAAATAAATTCGCACTAGAGAATGAAAGTTGACGTTTTACTTGGATTACAATGGGGAGATGAAGGAAAAGGGAAAATTGTAGATGTAGTTACCCCTGAATATGATATTATCGCCAGATTCCAAGGCGGACCAAATGCTGGTCACACATTGATTTTTGAAGGTCAAAAACAAGTCCTGCACACCATTCCATCTGGAATTTTCCGAACGAACTGTAAAAATGTTATCGGGAATGGCGTAGTGATTGACCCAGTTACTTTAAAAGCCGAAATTGAGGCTATTCAGGCAAAAGGAGTTGATGTTTCTACCAACCTATTGATTTCAAAAAAAGCGCACTTAATTTTACCAACGCACAAGATCTTGGATAAAGCCAGTGAAGAAGCAAAAGGTAAAAAGAAAATTGGCTCTACTTTAAAAGGAATCGGCCCAACTTATATGGATAAAACCGGAAGAAACGGTATCCGTATGGGAGACACACAATCACCTAACTTTAAAGAAAAATACAATGCGCTCGTTGAAAAACACGTTGGAATTTTAGGTGATTATGATTATCAATCAATTTTATCAGAAACTGAAGAAGCTTGGTTTGACGCCTTAAAATTCTTAAGCAATATTGAACTTATCGATAGCGAACAATACATCAACAATGCCATGCAAAGTGGTAAAAAAGTACTGGCAGAAGGTGCCCAGGGAACCTTACTTGATATCGATTTTGGAACTTATCCATACGTAACTTCTTCCAATACGGTAACAGCGGGTACTTGTACTGGCTTGGGCGTAGCACCTAACAAAATTGGTGATGTAATCGGAATTTTTAAAGCGTATTGTACTCGTGTAGGTTCTGGCCCCTTCCCTACTGAATTAGATGATGAAGTAGGTGAAAATATCCGAAAAATTGGTCATGAATACGGCGCCACAACAGGTAGAGATAGAAGATGCGGTTGGATAGATCTTCCAGCATTGAAATATGCTTGCATGATCAACGGAACTACAAAACTCTCAATGATGAAGGCGGATGTTCTTGATACTTTTGGCACGATTAAGGTATGTACTCACTATGAAATCAATGGAGAAAGAGTAGATTACTTACCATATGATATAACTGATTTAGATATTACACCAGTTTATAAAGATGTTAAAGGTTGGAATAAAGATTTGACGCAATTACGTGACTTGAAAGATGCACCACAAGAATTTTTAGACTATATCACATACTTAGAGACTGAATTAAACGTTCCTATCACAATTGTATCTGTTGGACCTGACCGTGAACAAACAATAATGAGAAACTGAATTGACTAAATTCATATACATATTATCTACGGCGCTTTTTTTAGGCGCCGTTTTTATGCCTAGTCGGTCAAACGCACAAGGGGACAAGGATGTTGTTAAATTAATCTTTGCCGAAACCGTTAAAGATGCGGAAGGCTATGTAGAAACTACCTTGGCACAAGGAAACGTTCAATTTGAACATCAAGAAACCAAGCTGTTTTGTGACTCCGCTTTGTTTTTTAGACCGCAGCAAGTGGTTTATGCCTATGGCAATGTCCATATCAATCAAGGTGACACTGTAAACTTGTACTGCGATACACTTATCTATAATGGAAATAACAGGGTTTCTAAATTACAGGGCAAAGTCCGAATGCGAGACAATACACTAAAACTAGTGACCGATTCATTAGATTATGATGGTAAAATATCTACCGGATATTACACCGGAGGAGCCGTAATCACAAGTATCGAAGATGAAATGAAACTCACTTCAAAAGAAGGCTATTATAACGCAAAATTAAAGACTTTCTTTTTCAAAGACAGTGTTCACGTTTCTGACGAAGGATACGATTTATATTCCGATACTCTTGAATTCCAAACATTTGATAAATCAGCTCATTTCCACGGCCCGACTGACATTTACATGGATTCAATGCAGGTAAAATGTGTTAAAGGTGTTTATTACACTGAAGAGGATTTTGTTCAATTATGGGATGGCGCTTATCTGATTGATTCAAATAGAACCTTTTATGCAGACAGCATGCTTTACAGTCAACAAACGGGAATTGGAGAAGGTTTTTGCAATGTTGATTTGTACGATTCAACCGAAAATGTCCAATTTCTCTCAGATTATTTATGGACGTCAGGAGAAAATGACACAATTATCATGAAAGAAAATGCAGCTGTAATTCAATACTCTACGTCTGACACGTTATTATTGATGGCGGATTCTATATTTAATTATTTAGACACAAACGGAATTGATAGAACAAGCATAGCTCAAAAAAATGTCGGAATTATTAACGGTGATCTATCCGTTTATTGTGATTCAGCACATTATTCAGAAGCGGACTCTCTCATTAAATTCTTTAACAATCCATTAATGTGGAGTCAAAACACCCAATTGTCTGCGGATTCTATTTTTGCGATTTATTATAAAGGTGATTTTAATCAAGTAAACCTCTATTATAATTCCTTTATCTGCTCAGAAAAAGACACCATTCATTATGATCAAATCAAGGGAAAATTCATGACCGCATGGCTTGACTCAAATAGGATGCAAAAAGTCTTTATTGAGACCAACGCCGCATCAAATTATTTTACAGCAGAAAAAACAACCGATTCAACAGGTGTTGAAGTTGAAACTGTGGATGGAATGAACAAAATTGAATGCAATGAAATCTTTATCTATTTCGTAAATTCTGAAATTGATAGAATTTCGTTTAATGATGAACCCACAGCAATTTATTACCCTGTAAATCAGGTCCCAATTAAAGACTTGTATTTAAAAGGATTTTTATGGCAAATTGGACTCAAACCTGAATCCATATTTAGAGAATAGTTTTATCTTTATCTCCATGAAATTTTTGCTCTGCGGATTCTTCCTGATTTGCTGCGTTTTTGCCTTTGGTCAAAACGACTATCCGTTCGGTAAATTCCCGATTAGAACAATTGACAAAGCTGAGTATAGCAACGGCGGGGTTCAAAATTGGGATATCATTCAAAATAACGACAATTTTATTTACGTTGCCAATAACGCTGGGATACTTGAATTCAATGGTTCGTCCTGGTTTAAATTTAAACTTGAAAACAGTGAACACCCTCGATCATTTGCTAAAAATGATAATGGAGAAGTTTTTGTCGGAGGTAAAAATGAATTCGGCGTAATTAAATATGACGACAAGGGTAAACCCTACTGCAAAAAATTATCTGGTCCGGTTGACAGCTTAGACTTTAAAGAGATTTGGAGCATCAGTTGCATTGAGAATAAAACCTATTTTTTTGGCCGTCAGCATATATTTATCTATGATAATTCGGGAGAGCTTGAAACGGTCACCATAAAAAACGATTATGAATTGTTGGCAGGATTCAATGTTGGCTCAAAAGCAATCGTTTCAACTGAAAAAGGAAAATCGAAAGAGTTCTTTATCTTAAAAGAAGGGCAGCTGATACCAATTTTACATGCCGATTCAATCGTTACCTTATCTACGGGATATTCTGAAGGAGGAGTAGACTATTTAATAGACAAAAGAGGAGGTTTTCACTCACTTTCTTATACCGGTAACAATTATTTTTTAAAACCAATCCCCAACCGAACTTTAAAATCAGAAGGAGAAATCAACTTTGCTTCTAGCGCAATTAATGAAAAATTCATTGCCATCAGTAATAAAGAAAAAGGTGGGATTGAGTTATTCGATAAAAAAGGAAACCTTATCCGAAATTTCACCAATAAAGACGGTATCAAGGGACTCAGAATACACAGTGTGATGTTCGACCAATACAACAATCTTTGGTTATGTAATGAAGGTGGTATTACATTTTTAGAAATGTCCTCAGCACTTACCATGTTTGACGCTAAAGAAGGTATTAATGCCGGAGTGATTGAAGATATCATGTTTAGAAATGGA
>JAUHXX010000129.1 GCA_030426825.1 Bacteroidia bacterium
CTACCATTCTTTTGGGTATGTTGCTCTAATGTGTCTGTAAACATTCCCTCAATTGGAAATATGTCTGTATCCTCCGCAAAAAAGCAAAACAACAAACGGGATAAGAAAATATTTAGATTATGCCCACCATCGTCATATATATCGGGGTTCTCAGTCACAAGAATATCATAGAGCTTTGCCATTTTGTATGATGCCTTTCTATCAGCATAATTCTCGTTCTTTTGAGAATATTTTTCTTGTCCTGCCCAAGGCAAAAAGAAAGCAAAATGCTTATGTAGCTCTAAAATAGGAGTGTCCAAATTTAAACCTGTCCGAATATCTTTCGCCAAGAAAGTATCATAGTCTGTAACAATTACGAATCGAGGATTATGTTTTAGCGAATTTTCATCTTTAGTAAGTTCATCTATAGTATTGAGAAGCGTGCCAGATTTAACTTCCTTGAAAAGCATTTTACTCTTATACAATACTTCCCCCTTATTCTTGGATAAATTAAAGTCACCTTTTTTTAATCTTGTTATTGATGTTTTAGATATGCCGTAAGCCCTCAATAAGTCAAAAACAAAGTTCTCAGGATCGAAATTTTCGATCAGATTTACTACGTTCTTTTCTATTTGCGAGCTATTCATTATTAGTGAAATTCAATTTTAGCCCCAAGATCGGAAAATTAGAGCAGAGAGATGAGCGAGTTCGTCGATTATTTACCTTTGTTGCTCAAAGAAATTTAGCTCAATGAAAAAAAGTGATTGGTCATATGCCAAGCAAAAAAGGATAGACAAGCACCAAAATATAATCCATGA
This sequence comes from Bacteroidia bacterium, assembly GCA_030426825.1. Lineage (GTDB taxonomy): Bacteria > Bacteroidota > Bacteroidia > Flavobacteriales_D > Crocinitomicaceae > Paracrocinitomix. The sequence continues at coordinate 798 of JAUHXX010000129.1, forward strand.
TTTAAAGAGTGCTGCCATAGATTTTGAAGAACCGCTAATTCTTAATTGCGGAGAGTTAATTTCACTCAATAGCCCAGAAGAACAGTTAAAAAAAGGACATGATTTTCAACCATATTATGACTTGCTTCCTTTTAATGATTGCGGTATGGTCTATTATTGGAAGTTGCCGGAATCAAGTGACAATGAAAGAATCCTAAATACACTTAGAGCTTACAAGGAAAAAAAAGAGAGATCATGCCCAAGGCTTCCTAAATCTGCTTTTGATACGAATTGCCTTTATGTAGGAAGTGTCCGTGACGGTTTTGCAGGAAGATTCTTTATTCATTGTGGCTATGGTAACAGATCCACCTATGGCCTGCAATTAAGCAGATGGGCTATCAACCTTAACCTGAGATTAGAGCTACATTTTACCAGAGTTCAACCAGACACCCCACAAATGATCGAAAATATTGAAGGAGCAATTGCAGACTACCTTAATCCCTTGGTTGGGAAGAGAGTGAGTTAGCTCAAATATCAATTGATGGAAATGTTAGCAATTTTCTTCATACCCTCGATACTGGATTCTGGCTCAAAAGAGTTCGACAATGGTTCCAGAGGGTTCACTTTTAAATTTCATCTCGTTTCATTGAGATGCTCAAAACCTCTGATTTATCAGGGGTTTTGTTGTTTTTGGTCATTTGTTGAACTTTCTTTAAATTCTTCGAAATTGGATGAAAAGCGTCCAAATTTGAACCCTTTTTTGTACCCTCTTTTCCTTATATATCCAATAAGTTAGCAATTCAACACGTTAATAATTGAACCCTATGGCTAAACCTGAATATAGTAATTTGTTGAATAGTAGCATTTAAAAACAAAAAAGCCTACTAAATCTAGCAGGCTAAAACTAATCCTATTTATCTGTATTTCTCTACGGCTGTTTTCAAACTATCTGAAAAACCTGCCAAACCATTTAACACACGTTGCCAAATCGTTTTCTTTTCAAATGGGTTAATCATGTTCCCATTTTTGTCTTTTGGCAATGGCTTCAGATCTTTTATGTCTTGTACCATAACTGCTTATTTATATTGATTTCCCTTGTCCCGCTCTGGAGTACAAGTACTCCATGAGCATCTTTCTTGAAAAAACCACTCTGCGCTGATTAAGCCTTATAGGTGTTATTAAGCCTTTCTGTATCACTTTTTGCAAAGTGTTGTAACAAATACCCAATATGGATAGAATCTTTTATTAATCAATGAATTCAAAATGTAACAAATGTTACTGTGTATGGATCATGCGTGAAGTATTTTTATCCTAAAAATTGAAAGCATGAGAAAAGGTTCAAAATTGTATAGCATTTTCAGATATAAGTGTCCACATTGTCATGAAGGGAAATTCTTCGAGGGTGCAGCTTTCAAGGCAGATGTGAAAGATAAATGTGATATTTGTGGTCATGAATTCAGCAAAGAACCAGGTTTTTACCAAGGATCGTATTATGTGACCTATGCACTAGGCGTGGCGGTATTCGTTACGTCTTGGGTAGCTACCGCTGTTCTCACCCAAGCAGAATTTATAGATGTGTTAGATATGATCTTGTATATATCACCAATTTCATTGCTACTTGCGGTACCTTTTATGTATCCAATGAGCAAGATCATCTGGGCTAACTTTTTCTTTAAATATAAAGGTAAGCTAAATGAAAAATGAAATATTGGATGCTTATGGTTTCGTTCTCGAACCTGAGTTAATTGATGAAATTGCGGAAGTTGGGAGCATTCATGAAATAAAGCAAGGAGAAGTTATAATTGACTATGGGCAAAACCTAAGAGGGATGCCGCTTTTAATAGAAGGGGCTATAAAAATTTTACGGCGAGATGGCGAAGGAGACGAACTTGCGCTTTATTATCTTGAGCGAGGAGACACCTGTACCATGACTATGACCTGTTGCCTAGGACAACAAAAATCAAAGATTAAGGCCGTTGCAGAAACGGATGTAAAATTTGTCTCAGTTCCAGTCATTAAAATGAAAGAATGGACAAAGAAGTATCAAACTTGGATGGCTTTCGTTTTTGAGAGCTACAATAATAGATTCAATGAAATGCTTGAGGCAATTGACAATCTGGCCTTTAACAACATGCACAATAGATTGTTTAAATATTTGAAAGATCAAGTATTAGTACGAAAAACAACTGTTCTAGACTTGTCTCATCAAGATATTGCGTATGACTTGCACACTTCTAGAGTGGTTGTTTCACGCTTATTAAAGAGTTTAGAAAAAGAAGGTTTGATTGAATTGGGAAGAAACAAAATTATGGTTATTCAATACTAGTATGTATCAATTTCAGAATGAAAAGGGCTTTTTATGAAGCCCTTTTTTGTGTAACAAAAGTTGCTGTATAGCACATCTCATCAATGTTTCTTTGTACAAAAGAATTTATTATGATAGAATTATTAGGGTATATCGGAGCCGTACTTATTGGACTGGTACTTGGATTAATTGGAGGTGGTGGATCTATACTAACTGTGCCCATTTTTGTGTATGTATTGAGCATTGAACCTGTTTTGGCAACAGCCTATTCTTTATTTGTTGTAGGAAGTGCTGCATTAGTAGGAGCAATCAGAAATGCGCAAAAAGGAATGGTGGATTTCAAAACAGGAATTATATTTTCTATTCCTGCATTTACTGCGGTTTTTTTAACTAGAAAGTTTGTTGTTCCTGCCATTCCAGAAAGCTTATTTACTGTAGGGAGTTTTGAAGTTACAAAGAGTATTGGCATCATGATATTTTTTGCTCTGATAATGCTCATTGCGGCATATTTCATGATTAAAGGCAGAAAAGACACAACAGATGAAAATCAGGAGGTTGAATACAATTATCCTATGATAATTTTAGAAGGATTGGTTGTAGGCTTTTTAACTGGTATTGTGGGCGCTGGTGGTGGTTTCTTAATCATTCCAGCACTGGTTCTGTTGGCAAAATTACCTATGAAGAAAGCAGTTGCCACATCCCTCATGATTATTGCTATCAAATCTCTTATTGGATTTATTGGTGATGTTCAAAACTTTGATATTGAATGGTCGTTCTTACTCACTTTCACGGCCTTATCTATTGCAGGTATTTTCATCGGAATCTACCTAAACAAATTCATAGATGGCAAAAAATTAAAGAAAGGATTCGGTTGGTTTGTCTTACTAATGGGAATCTATATTGTTTTAAAAGAAATACTATAATTAAAAAAAAATGAAAAATGTATTAATCCCCACAAATTTATCAGAGAGCAGCACATATGCTGTTGATTTGGCAGTCAAACTTGCAGATGATTTAGATACTTCTTTCAAGTTATTACACGTAATTCCTGCTCCATCCGGAGTTGTTTTAAACAATGATGGCAGCGTTAAAGATGATAAAGACCTTGATCTAACCTCTTTTCAAGACAAATCCCTTTCAATAAAAAATGAACTGGAAAACGAGTTCAAAGGATATAGGAATCTACAAGTAAAGGTGATTATAGGAGAAATAAATACTGTTATACTGAGTGAATTAAAATCTCAAGAATATGATTTTATGGTTTTAGGTATGACAGGTGAGTTGGCCTCTGATTTCTGGTCGAATTCCCATGTCGAATATTTGAGTAAATATGCCGATTTACCTATTCTAACTTTAAAATGCGATAGATCAAATTTAAACATGGATAAGATAGCATTTGTGAGCGATTTTCTTCATGATGATCATATTAACTTGAATGTGCTAAGAGCCATTTCAAAAAAATTCAATTCTGAGCTTACGCTCCTCAAAATAATAACCGAAGATCAGCAACGGACGGATAAATCAATTGAAGAAATGGCAGATAGATTCGCTAAGACTAATATGCTAGAGAATTTTAAAATAGAATTACACAAAGCCTCAAATATTGAAGATGGTATTGTCACTTATTGCAATGAAAATCATATTGATCTAATTGCTATTGGAACTCATCAAAGAGACGGGTTTTCAACTCTTTTTAGAAAGAGTGTTTCACAAAACATAGTACGGGATTTATATCATCCTATAATCACATTCCCAATAGGTTAAGCGTAACAATTGTTACTGTGGGGGCAATTATTAGTATTTAAATTTGATAAAAAAACAAAAATGAAAGTAGAACAGATTTATACAGGATGTTTGGCTCAAGGAGCTTATTACATTGAAAGTAATGGAGAAGCAGCAGTAATTGATCCATTGAGAGAAGTTCAATCATACATTGACATGGCGGTTAAAAGACAGGCTAAGATCAAATATATTTTCGAAACGCATTTCCATGCCGATTTTGTCTCAGGACATGTCACTCTTGCGGAAAAAACGGGGGCACCAATAATCTATGGTCCTAATGCAAATCCAGAGTTTGATTGTATTGTGGCAGAGGACAACCAAGAATTCAAATTAGGCAACATTACCATCAAAGTACTTCATACACCAGGTCACACCATGGAGAGTACAACCTACTTACTACTTGATGAGAACGGTAAGGAGCATTCAATCTTTAGTGGTGACACTCTATTCTTGGGAGACGTTGGGAGACCAGATCTCGCTCAGAAAGCTGCAAATATGACTCAAGAACAACTAGCAGGTACGCTTTACGATAGCTTGAGAAATAAAATAATGACTTTACCAGATGAAACGATTGTGTATCCTGGTCATGGTGCTGGTTCTGCATGCGGAAAAAACATGAGTAAAGAGACGATTGGTTCTATTGGTGATCAGAAGAAGACGAACTACGCTCTGCGCTCAGACATGACAAAAGAAGAGTTTGTTAAAGAGGTTACAGATGGTCTGCTTCCGCCACCAGCATATTTTCCATTGAATGTAAAATTGAACAAGGAGGGGTATGAGAATATTGAAGATGTACTGAAAAAAGGTGAGAATGCGCTGAGTCCAGATGCTTTTGAAGCTGCTGCTAATGAAACAGGTGCTGTTGTGCTTGATGTTAGACATCAGAACGACTTTGCCAAAGGTCATATTCCAAGATCAATATTTATTGGTATTGATGGTGGTTTTGCTCCATGGGTAGGAGCTTTAATAAAGGACATCAAACAACCAATCTTATTGGTAACTCCAGAAGGTAGATTGGAAGAAACAATAACTAGATTGTCGAGAGTTGGGTTTGATAATGTTATTGGTTATTTGAAAGGCGGATTTGAAGCATGGGTGGGATCCAACAAAGAAACTGACTCTGTTAAAACGATTTCACCTGAGGAATTTGCTGAAATTAGAAATTCTGAAAACATTAAAGTAGTGGACGTAAGAAAGGAATCAGAATATCTTTCTGAACATGTAATTGATGCTGAAAATGCACCCTTAGATGAAATCAATAACCATTTAGCCGTATTTGCCTCAAACGATTTAAACTATGTACATTGTGCTGGTGGATATCGGTCTATGATAGCCAATTCTATTCTTAAGTCTAGAGGTATTCATAACGTGATTGATGTTCAAGGAGGATTTGGAGCAATCAAAGAGACTTCTGTCCCAGTGAGTGCTTATGTCTGTCCATCAACACTCTAAGTATGGGACTTTTAGACACAATTAAAAGTTTGTTTGGCTCTTCCGTCAATTATCAAGAGGTAATTGATGGAGGTGCCATTATTGTTGATGTAAGAACACCTCAAGAATATAAATCAGGCAGTATTGAAGGCAGTTTGAATATACCTTTGGATAAGCTGAAAACCAACTTGAAAAAAGTTAAAGACAAAGAGGTAGTTCTGGTTTGTAGATCTGGAGCAAGAGCTGCAAGAGCAAAAGCAATATTGAAGTCAAATGGAATACAAGCTCACAATGCTGGTGCTTGGCAAAATTTAAAATAACATGGAAAACATAAGTAAAGAACTTTGGAAAGAGAAGTTGGCTAAAGAAGCTGACTATGTTTTATTAGACGTTAGAACTCCACAAGAATGTGCTGAGGGAATTCAACAAGGAGCAATACAGCTTAATATCATGGATTCACAAAGCTTCAGGAACAGAATAGAAAGTCTAGATAAAAGCAAAACTTATTTTGTTTATTGTAGAAGTGGAAACAGAAGTGGACAAGCTTGTCAAATTTTAGATCAATTAGGATTCAATAAAACCTATAATCTGTTGGGCGGCATGATGAGTTGGGATGAACCGACTGTGTCACCCAATTAGAAACTTGAGTTAAACTAAAATATATCTTCCAATGAAATTTTTATCGGTATTCATATTAATCCCTGCATTTCTTTCGTGTAATGCGCAAGAAGACTCTAAAAAGATGGAGAGCAGCCCTTCTTCTGAACAATCAAACAAAAGTCTTGTAGTTGATTCAGTTGTTTCTCCATTAAACTTAACTGCCAGCGAATTTAGAGATGGATTTGATCCGAAAAATGCCATTTTACTGGATGTGAGAACGCCACAAGAAACAGGCGTTTCTTTTATAGAAGGAGCAAGTTTTATAAATCTCTATGATGAAAATTTTGTATCCAAAATTAACTCAATGGATAAGTCTAAAGCTGTGTATGTTTATTGCAAGGGAGGAGGAAGAAGTTCCAAAGCGGCAGACCTGCTCGTGCAGAATGGCTTTTCAAAAGTCTACAACCTAAAAGGAGGAATAATCTCTTGGGAAAATAACAACTATCAAACCGTTCAAGGCAATGGAGCCATAGAGTCTGTTGAGAAAAAATGGAGTTTAGATGAGTTTTCAGAGTTTGTAGTCAACAACAAATTAGTCTTAGTTCAATACAAAACCGCCTGGTGTGCGCCATGCAAACGAATGGAGCCAGTGATGGACTCCATTAGTAGTTCTCATCCTAAGGTAGCTGTGGAAAAAGTTGATTTTGATGCAAACAAGGAGTTGATTCAAGATCAAACTGTCAAATCTGTTCCTACCACCGTAATATATTCTAATGGGAAAGAAGTATGGAGACAAATTGGGTTTATTGATTACAAAGAACTTGAAGCAAAATTATTATCATGGAAAAAATAGAAATTCAGAACCTCAAATGCGGCGGATGCGCAGCCACTATCAAAACGAAACTTCAAAATCTGGAAAATGTTCAATATGTTGATGTTAATGTCGATGAACAATATGTGATGGTAAATTTGCATAGTTCAGAAGATCTTGAGATAGTAAAACGTAAACTGACTTCTTTAGGGTACCCTCCAGCGAATGAACCAAATGGGTTTGGAAAAAAGGTTAAGTCATATGTAAGTTGCGCTACTGGCAGAGTTGGCAAAGAGCAAAGTGGTATAGATCATTAAAGATAACTGACTATGCAAGATTTGTCTCTGGAGGAATGCTTACGGCAAACGTTACCATTTTTATCTTCTCAACCGGAGTACCTCAAAGAATTAGCGAAAAGAGTGCAACTGGCAACGTTTGAGGTTGGAGATGTCATTTTACAAGAAGGACAGTATATCAAAGTAATACCTGTACTCATTAGTGGACTGGTAAAAGTTTTTAAGGAAGATGAAAGTGGTAATGAAGTTTTGTTGTATTACATAAAACCTGGAGAGAGTTGTATTATGTCCATGTTTGCTTTAATTCAAGATTCAAAGGTCAGCGTTAAGGGAATTGTAGAGGAAACGACTGAACTTCTCCTGATTCCATCAAAAGAAGTACTTAAAATCACGAACAACTATCCGGCATGGAATAGATTAATGTATGATCTATTCAAAACTAAATATGATGAACTTTTGGAAATAATCGCAGTCCTTACTTTTTCAAATAAGGAGAAAAGAGTTTTAGATTATCTTGAAAATGAAGCTCGCATAAAAGGGAGCAAATCATTAAAGCTAACTCATAAACAAATAGCCAGTGATTTAGGGTCTTCAAGAGAGGTTATCTCAAGAATTCTCAAAAAACTTGAGAAGCAAAAAATGTTGTCCCTAAGGCTTGGAGAAGTTGTTCTTTTATAAATCTTGTCAAAATTTTCATACTTGTAACATTTGTCACCTTTATTGATACTTCCCAGAAGTAACTTTATTCTAATTAAAATTGAATAAGATGAAAAAGAATTTAGGAAATATCGACAAAGTAGTAAGAATAATGATCTTTTTATTAATGGTAATACTATTTATAACTGGCGTAACTTCAGATGTTTTGGGCTACACTCTAATGGCCGTTGGAACGGTATTATTGCTGACGTCAATAGTAAACTTCTGTCCTCTATATAGATTGGTCGGAATAAACACCTGTAGGGTCAAATAAATACTTGTGTAACATTTGTTACTTCCTAACTTCATTGTTATAACGACTTTTAAGAAAATAAAAGCATATGAAGAAAGTCGTTATAATTGGTGGAGGAACTGGGGGTATTATGACCGCAGCACAATTCCTCAAAAAAGGAAATGTACAGGTTTCTATTATTGAACCTGCTGACACTCATTATTACCAGCCTGCATGGACACTGGTAGGTGCAAATACTTATGATTTTAATAAAACAGCTAAACCTATGAAGGATGTTATGCCTTCTGGTGCTGATTGGATCAAAGACTATGTAGTGTCTGTTGAACCAAATAAAAATTCTGTCAGTCTAAAATCTGGTGATAAAATTGACTACGACTATCTTGTTGTATCGCCAGGAATAAAAATTGACACTTCACTTGTTGAAGGATTAACTGAAGCTATAGATAAGGGAGTGGTGTGTAGTAATTACACAGATCCAAAACACACGTGGAATGTACTAAAGAATTTTAAGGGTGGGGTTGCTTTATTTACTCAACCAACAACACCAATTAAATGCGGAGGTGCTCCACAAAAAATCATGTATTTAGCAGAAGATCATTTTGTAAAATCGGGTGTTCGACAAAAGACTAAGGTTGTTT
>JAUHXX010000130.1 GCA_030426825.1 Bacteroidia bacterium
TCTTTTTTGTTTTTTAGCACATAAATTTGGCTAGAATAGCTCTCGTTATTTGCTTTAGAATTAGATTTTAAGCCTTTGAAAAACCCTTTGATCATGAGCCCAATGGATAATTTTTCTTTACCAGCTTTGTATTTTTCACTCAACATGCTCACATAAAAGCTGTCAAACTTCATAGGCAAGACTTCAGCTACCTCCATGTCAAATTTTGCAGCAAGTGCTCGAATATCTTTAGGCTGAAAATGATACAGATGAATAGGTAAATCATAAGCGGCCCAGTATTCCTTATAGTATTGAGCGTCAAGCGAAGCGCAATTGGGAACTGCTATAATTAAGGTGCCGTCTTTTTTTAAGACGCGTTTGTATTGGGCAAAATCTGTGTTGAGGTGATAAACATGTTCCAATACATGCCACATACTGATGCTATCGAATTGATGATCTGCCAATTGTGGGAGTTGATCAATTGACTCTACATCTAAGCCGTGATTATCAATGGCCATTTGACGAGCGCTGTCACTAGGCTCTAAGCCTTTAGTTTTCCAGTTTTGCGCTTTAACGTAAGCCAGAAAATCTCCGGTTCCGCATCCAATATCTAAATGGTGGTCACCCTTGGCATGTTTTTTAACCAAAGCGAACTTCTTTTTAATAGCTCTTGATCTTACCATATGATACAAGCGCTCAAAAAGCCCCTTTTTTGATGAGGTGTGCGAAATGTAATTGTCAGCTTTGTAATAATCTCCAATTTTATCTTCTGTTGGGATAGGATTGGTAAAGCGAAATGAACAGGCGTTGCATTGCACAATCGTGAATTCTTCTTTTGTGAAATTCAAATCTTTTGCGGTCATGAAATGATCGTGTTCGGTTCCGCTACAGATAGGACATGTTTGCAATGTGTTCATTAATCAATTATTGGATGGGATAAAGTTATAAAAATAGATTTAGGATTGGGGTTGAGGGATGCTTTTGAATTCGTAGCCTTGTTGAGTCCAATAAATTAATAATTGCTCTAGTTCTGTTTTCAGGATTTTTAAGGCTTTTGGATTGTCATGAAAAACAAAGATTGCTCCGGGTTTGGAAAGTTTTTTCATTTTTTTGACAAACTTTTCAGCTCTAAATTCGGGGTCAAAATCATATGAAACCACCGTCCAAAATACGGTTTGAAAGCCGTGTTTTTTTAATGCGCGATATTGATTCCATCCAACACGTCCATATGGTGGGCGAAAGAGTTTACTGTGAATGATTTTCTCAGCTTTGTAAACGTCTTTGTAATAGGTTTTATTTCTACTCCACCAGCCGTTAGGATGCGTCATGCTGTGATTGCCAACACTGTGACCGTCCGCTAAAATTTCTTGATATAAATCAGGATATTTTTCAACCTGTGCACCTAAGCAAAAAAACGTGCTCGGGGCATTGTATTTTTGAAGAAGCTCTAAAATAAATTCTGTGATTTCAGGATTGGGCCCATCATCAAACGTTAGGTATATCGACTTCTCCTTTTTAAAAGAAAAATCCCAAATGGCTCCAGGGTATAACCACCGCAACCATTTGGGAAATGTGTATAATCTCATGTATGCTTATTCTTAAATCGCGTTAATCTGCGAGAAGAAGGCATCAAAAGTTTGCTGACAAGTTTTCTCTGCTTTAGAGCTGAACTTTCTAATTCGAGGTAACTCAATTTGAATCTCTTGAGAAACTTTAAAGAACGAGTCAGAAATCATGGTTTTAAACTCTTCGTTTGTGCTGTATAATGAAGCTGATTGATAAAGCGAGAATATTCCTCTATAAGCATCAAATAAATCATTGATCATAGCAGATGAGAATTGAGGCTCCAAAGAAGTGTAGTAATCAATATCTTCTTGGAATATCTCTAGCATTCTATTGGTGTAGAATTCTGCTTGCGCTTCATTGCCAACCGCATAGTATGAAGAAATATAAGACGGTAAAACACGTCCAAATGGTACATTGAATTCAGGCATTACTTCAAAGCTTCTGTCTAATACTTCAGATACTTTAACCATGTTTGAATCAATGCGTTGTTGCGCTTCAGCAGCCAATTTCGGAACATCACTTCTTAGGTAGTCTCCAATAGGTGTTTTGATGATTTGGTCAGCAGGCCCATCTTGCGTTTTAATTTGATCAAAAATCGCAATTTCTTGCTGTGCTTTCTCAATGTTTTCAACGTAAGCATCTGCCAATACTGAGAACTGAACTCTATAGTTATTGGTTAATCTTCTTGTATAATAATCTACCAATACACCTTCTTGTTCCATGTTACCCCATTTGAATGTACTCATTAAGTTTTCGTACATTTTAGGTAAATTCACTTCGCCCATTGAATTCGGGTTTCTGTTTCTAGTCACTTCAATTGGAACTAATTTGTACACCAATCCTTCAGCATAGAAATATTTCGTTAATCCTAAATAGGTGTCTTGACTAGCAGAACTTGCGAAATAAATAGGACGATCCCAGTTAAAGTGAGCTATCATATCCAAAATCATTAAATCTGCTTTAAAGATGGTTTGCTTTGGAATGTTCCATCTGATTTTATCTACCACTCTATCCGCATCATGCTGAGCAACGATTCCGTTCGCAAGAACTTTTTCTTTGTCAACATCAACACTTAATCCTCTAGAAGGTAAAATGAATAAGCCTCTATCTTCAATATTGGCATCATCCGCTAAGTAAGCCATAGCAGCATCTGCAGGCATAAAATCAAAGGCATCATTAAAGGCAACCATGATATTTTGGATGTTTTGAAGCTGCGCCATCTCTAATCCAAATTGCTCTCCTTTTGACAACAAGTTAAACACCAAGTTTCTAAACTCGTAGTAAGTTTTTGAGGTGTCAAATCCAGGAAGGCTTGCATACAATTCTGGCTGCATTTCAGGGAACTTAGATTGACCTAAGCCAATGTATAAATTCGTTGCAGCCGTTTTATAAGCATTTGCGAATAACTCTGGGTTACTTTCAATCTTGATGTCAATTACTTTTTTCCATTTTTCTTGAATTTCAGGACTTCCCATAGTCAGGTCGTTAGTTCCTAAAACATATAAGTAATCTCTGTATCCGTTTTGACGGTATTGCTCTTCAGTAAATGAAATCGGCAAAGGCTCAGAGTCGTATGCTTTTTTGGTCATTTGCTCTGTATACCAATCTGTATTTAATAAACTCAAGTTACAAACACGAACTGAAGTTTTTACGCCTTCAACTTCTTGTAGATACCATAAAGGGAAAGTGTCGTTATCTCCATTTGTGTAAACGATAGCGTTGTCATCACAACTCATCAAGTAATTGTAAGCTAAAGCCTGTGCTGTATATCTATTGCTTCTATCGTGGTCATCCCAGTTCTGCATCCCCATAATTATTGGGACAGGTAAAAGAATAACGATTGATAAAATGGAAGCTTGCGCTTCTTTTTTAATGGCAGATCTCAAGAAGATCATCAGTCCCATTAATCCTGCTATAACAGCAGCCATATATATCATACTTATAGCAGCTGTGGTGTCTGTAGCTGCGAAAACGATTCCAATAGCGACTAGTGCTCCCGCAATATACATGAGGTCTTTCCAAACCATGTTTTTAAAGGCGTCATACAATGCTAGAACCGAGAATCCGATAAACATAGAGAAGGCATAGAAAGATGCGGCATAGGCATAATCTCTTTCTCTTGGTTCATATGGTTTCTGATTTAGATAGATGATAATTGCAAATCCTGTTAACAGGAACAGTAACATCACGATCCACCACGTTTTAGTTGCTTTAGTTAATAGGAAGATGAATCCAATTAATCCTAAAATCAATGGCAACATGTAAAATTTGTTGTGTGATGGATTATTCGTGATAATACCAGGAGCGTTTGTTTGATCTCCAATGTGATGTTTATCTATGAAATTTAATCCAGAAATCCAGTTTCCGTCACGTGGATTACCATGTCCTTGTTCATCAGATTGACGACCAGAGAAGTTCCACATAAAGTATCTCCAATACATCCAGTCAACTTGGTATGCTCCAAAATAGCTCAAGTTTTCTCCCATGGTCGGAACTTTATTACCTACATGACCTGACCAGTTTTTGTATCCATTAATATGACGAGCCTCTGAACTATACATTCTTGGGAAGAAAGTTGAATGCTTTGGGTCATAAGTCGGTTTACCGTTGGTACCGTCATAAGTTTTGTAATATTTTTCAGTGACACTTCCACCAACTTGAGCAGCATATGCGTCCGCCTCCTCTTTAGTTTTGTATCCTTTTAATTCTTTGCCTGTTCCACTTAAAACAACAAATCTTCTCAAATAAACATCAGATCTGTCATCCCATTTCTTTCTGTCGTTTTCAACTTCTGCGGTGAAATATTGACCATACATAATTGGCCAGTCACCATATTGCTCACGTTGCAGATAAGCTTGAAGAGATACCAAGTTTTCAGGATCATTTTCATCCAATGGTGTATCGGCATTTGAACGAATAACGATCATGGCAAAACATGAATAACCGATAAAAATCATTGAAGCCGACCAAGTAATGGTGTTCATCAATGAGTTGTTTGATTTTTTTGAATAGTATAATAAACCAGCAATTAAAGCGGTTAGGAAGATGAAAAAGAAGGCCGTTCCTGTGTTAAACGGCATACCTAAACTGTTTACAAATGTTCTTTCAAAAAATCCTGCAATTTGTACGGTTTTAGGAATAATTAAAGCTTGAATTACCCCTAAAGCTCCAACACCAATTACACCAGTTAAAATAAATCCTCCAACAGTAACTTCTTTGTATTTTCTGAAGTAGATTACGTAAGCGATTACCGGAATACATAATAAGTTCAAAAGGTGGACACCGATTGATAAACCAATCATGAAAAAGATAAAAATCAACCAACGGTTTTCGTTTTTACTTTGAATGTCGGCATCATCAGGATAATCTTGTTTAGCCTGTGCTTCATCATCCCATTTTAGAACTGCCCAGAATACAATTGCAGTAAAGAAAGACGACATAGCATATACCTCACCCTCAACAGCTGAAAACCAGAATGAATCAGTAAATGTATACACCAAAGCTCCAATTAAACCAGAACCAATGATCGCCCACTTATAGCCTTCTGAAATTTCTAAGCTAGAAGATGGTTTTACAGTTTCACCTTTATTTCCGAATAATTTAATTTCTGGATGTTGAACAATTTTTTTCGCCAACATGGTGATTGCCCAATACAAGAATAAGATGGTAAATGCACTACAAAGTGCAGACATGGCGTTGACCATCATTGCCGCATTTTCAGGAGACGCGAACATTGAGAACAATCTACCGAGCATCATAAATAGTGGTGCTCCCGGAGGGTGACCAACTTCTAATTTGTAGGCAGTTGTGATGTACTCGCCACAATCCCAGAGGCTTGTCGTTGGTTCGATTGTCCAACAATAAACTACAGCAGCAAAGATGAAAACCATCCAGCCTACGTAATTATTCAGTTTCTTATAGTCCATAATGTGTAATTAAACTTTCGCAATCGCGGATTATTTTGGCGAAGGCACTGCGAATTTAAAAATATATTTCAAGCTAGTTTCTTAAAAAACTCTAAAAGCGTTAGACAGGTTGTTTCGAAATAGAAGAATTAAGTTTTTTTATGAAAATATGTTGGAATAAAAAAAAAGGTTTAAATTTGCCATCCCGTTAGCAATAACGTTTGCAAACGAAAAATTTAATGTCCCATGGTGTAACTGGCAACACGTCTGTTTTTGGTACAGAAGAGTCTAGGTTCGAGCCCTAGTGGGACAACTTGAGGAGAGTTCAGAAATGAGCTCTCTTTTTTTTTGTCAAACTCTCTAGCCCTAGACTCTTCTGCAGAAGAGGGCTGGCGCTACCGCTTGGCCTTTCAGAAGCTGCGCTTCTTCTGGTTCGAGCCCTAGTGGGACAACAACAGTCCTCAGCGAAAGCTGGGGATTTTTTTTGCCCTCAAGGGCGAGAAGCGTCAAGGGGAGTTTATTGAACTTTTTAAGTAACAATTGTTGTCCCACTAGGACATGAACTCTAAATACCTCAAATCAAAAAAGGCCACCCGCTTGCGCGAATGACCCTTTCATCTATCAGACTTCTGCTAATCTTCTTCTTCAGCAAAGGCCTTTAAATCTCTGGTGTTTTTTTGAACCGTGATGGACGAGAATAAAGCCAACACAAAGGCCATCCCGTAGAATCCTTTTTCAGATAGTTCTAAATCGGCATGTCGTAAACCTACCACTAATAGGGTAATTGAGGCCAAAGTGGTAAACCAACTAATGCCATAATAGATGTCAGTTACCGGAATGCCTTCTGCTTTATCTCGCACATTTTTTTGAACAGATATAGCCGAGAATAGTCCAAATAGAATGATGGTGAAATAATAGCCTTTCTCATTAAGCGGCATGGTGGCATTCCATAATCCAATGCAATAAGAGATTAAACCAATGCCCAATGCGGCCCAAGCTGCTCCTACGTAAACGGGAGTGGGTTTTGCCGGGTTAAACTTCTTTTTCTTCACTTTTTCTATGTGAGGAATTCCTGTGTTTTCTTCTGTTAGATGATTCATAATTATTGTTTTTTGTTGACCCAAAGTTGCGAAGGCCACAACCAATAAAAAATTCAATTATTGTAAAATTATTACGATATATTTGAAGTCAGATAGTGTATATATACCTTTAAAATAAGGTATAATTACTTATTAATTATTACGATATATGTTGTTGATTAATGATCTAGTTGCTGTGTTGTCTTCACAAGAACATGACAACTTCATTAAATATTTGAAAGCTAGAAACAGGCGTCATGACACTAGAAATGTTGACTTGTTTAAAAAACTACTCGCTCAAAAACAGACGAGCTTAAAAAACGAATTGGGGCAAAACGCCTATGCGGCATTAAAGAAAAGATTGTCAGATAATTTGCTTGATTTTCTTTCATTAAGTACGGTCGAAAAAGAAGCTACTGATGAAATCGGTATCATTCGTTTATTATTAGTAGCGAGAAAGTTACTGGGCCACGAAAGGTTTAAATCTGCATTTCACCTATTAAAAAAGGCAGAATTAAAAGCAGAACAAATCAATCATTATTCACTTTTGAATGAGATTTACCAAACGATTATAGAGAATTCTTATCTGATGGATGATGAATCCCACAACGAATTGATGGTAAAATTTGAGGCCAATCGAGACGAGTTAGTTGAACAAGGTAAATTGAATGCGGCCTACGCGGTTGTTAAGCGTGCCTATTTAAAAGTTGAACGCGCTGGTGAACAGATCAATTTGAATGAATTGCTAACTGAAACTTATCAACGATTCAATATTTCAGAAGAAAGAGGGTACAATTTTAAATCTCTTTTTCAAATTGCACAGCTGGCAGACTTCTCGGGCGCATCAAGCCGGAATTATTTTTCGGTGGATACTTTTTTTGAAGAGAAAATTGAAGATTTGGTAGGTGGCAAGTTGGACACAGAAAAACATCTCGTGTATCATATTGATTTACTCTATTTATTGTCCAATATCTATTTCAGAAAACAGCAGTTTGAAAAAAGTCTCACTTATCTCAATAGCATGCATGAGCAGATGCAACGATTTGATTCAAGGTATTATCAAGAAAAACAGTTGCAGTACGTGACTTTAAAATCGCTGAATGAAAATTATTTGGGAAAACCAGATTTTGCACTAACACAACTAGAGGAGGTTTTGGCGGCTGATCATCCTCAAGAAAAATTGTTAAACCCATTGCTTTGTAAAATGATGATTCTTTTTCAGCAAAATCAGCTGGCTGAGGCAAAATCAATTCTTAATCAATTCTCAAGAACGGATCAATGGTATGAAAAGCACCAAGGCCAAGAATGGTTGTTGTACAAGAACTTTGCAGAGATTTTGTTGCATATTGATTTGAATAATTTGGATTATGTAGATTCACGACTTAGTGCAATGAAGCGTAAATTGAAATCCTCAAAGACCTTTGAAAATCATCCGAGAATTCGTGTTTTTATAAAATGGATAGACAAGTACATTCAAGACCCATCTATTGTGAAATCTGATAATTTTAAGGCAGAGGTTGAAAATTCAATTGAATGGAAACCAAAAGAGGAAGAGGATATTTTTATGATGACGTTTTATGCCTGGTTGAAATCAAAAATGGTTGGTAAGGGGGTTTATGAGGTGACGTTGGAGTTGTTGGTGATGTAGGGATCGGATTTTTACAGCGTCCGGAAACACTAATAAAAGAGCCTGTCAGTCTGTTTGAATGGTCATTCTTTTTTCCATGGATACTTCCTTCAAAGTGAACTTACCCGAAACGTCAGGCTGAGCCTGTCGAAGTCAAGTTGAAGGTTGTTATGAGGGTTATTAATTCTTTACCGGCCGCATTTCGACAAGCTCAATGTGACCTCGCGTTATTAATGATTTTAGCGATTGAATTTTCTACGAATGCTTATTGATGCCCACGTTTAAGTCTTACACCATTTAAACTTCTTCAGCAGAATGGTGTTCAAATGTTGTGCTCTTTTTCAGGAGTTGAGGCTTGAATTTAAGTTCGGTTTTTCGTGTTGTGCAAGCCATTTGAAAATCGGACCATTCAATAAGCCAGCGTAATAATTCAATTGAGAAAGTCGTTAAAAACGCGATTCGATTTTTTGACACCCGGATACTGATGTTGTCAAAAAATATTTAGCGTTTAGACTTTTGAGATTAGATATTATAGCTGGTGTTTGTTGGGTCCTAGCGTTTTTTGCTTACTTTTTTATGCAATGAAAAAAAGTAAGAACTATTCATAATAGCAATACTCCTTTTTTTCATCCTGTACTTTAGTTTCTTCCAGCAAAGTTAACCGCGCCACAGTAGTCCCTCCAACATTTCTTTCTAGCAAATTCATGTATTGTTGCGGCACCGAATCAAATCACTGAACCACCACCCTTACCGAATTACTGAACTTCTCTGAACTCAGAACATAAGTGCCAGGCGATAACCCACTCACAACAATTTGATTTTCTGCCTGGCCAGATAATACTAATTTACCCGACAAATCATGAATTTGAAACTTGCCGATTTCGCTTGTTGCGTAAACGACTTCTGAGCTGGGGTTAGGGTAAATGCGGAAATCTTGGGTGTAATCAGTTGATTGTAATTGATCGTCAATATTGAACGACATAAAAAACAAATCGGTGTAATTGTTGCCGCTAACTTGATTCATATCGCCAGCAACGATTCCAAAATCAGTATGCATCTGCAGAGCTTCAGGAATAACTTCATCTCCCGTATTCATATCTTCTTCAAACTCAAATGAAGGAATGATTTCCATTTGATCGTCTAAACAATAAATGGTTGCTCTGTCAGAATGGAATCCTGCTGTTGTGTTGCTTTCTGGCTTTTGGTATCCACCAATAAAGGTGCGCCCATTCCAAGAACTGAGAAATTTGGTTCTCAAATCATAAGATGGTTGATCAAGTTGAGTTAATGCTCCAAGCATTCCTGAAGTATCAACTGCCTGAATGAGATGGAGCCCATTTAATCCGCCTTGCGTTTCAACTCCGATATAAAATGTTTCACCATCAAAAACCAAGTCTTGCACAAAATGGTTCACGC
>JAUHXX010000131.1 GCA_030426825.1 Bacteroidia bacterium
TTCCAGGTATTATTATCTAAATATAATCGAGAAGTTCCTGTAGTGACAAGACTTTGTGCAGTAGCTCCAACTTGAGTTAAACGATAAATTCTCAAATCTCCTACCGAAAATCCACCTCCACCTATTCCTACCGTTTTTGTAGCAGCTAAAGTAGCAGAACTAGTTGCTCCTTGACATATATAAATCCCTAAACTGGTTCCAGAAGATTCAAAAATCACATTATCATTGAATTGGTTTCCAGCAGAATTATGGCCTAAATAAATTAGGTTTGTTCCAGTATTCTGAACAGTTAAAACGCCATTGAATGTGTCTGGATTTACATTTCCGGTCATAAAATAATTAGGAGCCGTACTTGCCATGGTCACCGTTGAATTGAAGGTGTTTCCACCTTGGCCAGCATCACTTCCAGCTGCAGTTTTGGTAAATGAAACGGCATTGTTAAATGTTGATCCATCTAAGAATATCCGACCAGAAGTACAAAAGATTTGTGCCCCAATAGTTGAACCATTGAATCTTGTTGTTCCCGCTGAATTTACAGTTAGCGTCCCTAGATTAGGAGTGTCATTAATAGTTCCAGTAGTAAAAGTTGCGTTCCCGGAAGTTACATTAATGGTGTTCCCATTCAAATCAATTACTCCAGTGTACCCATTAACCGTAATTCCGCCAAGAGTTGCTAAAATGTCAAGGTTGCAATTACCCAATCCGTTAGCATCAAAAATGGCTGCATCAGCAGCCCCAGGAACAGAAGCTCCGCCTGCACCGCCAGAAGTTGTTGACCAATTCGCGGTATTATTCCAGTTGGTAGCAGCCCCAGCAATCCAATACCGATCGGCAGCAAAAGTTAAAGAAGTTAAAGAAAGGGCAAAAATGAAAATTAGAATTCTCATATCAATTTTAATCTTAAGTAGTAGTCTAATTCGTAAATATACGAAAAATCGAGTTTTTAACTAGTTGGTGTTCTGATAGATTCGATAAAGTGAGGGAAAGAGTCGTTGAATGGAAATAATTTATTATCGGTTGTTTAGGTTATCTCGAAGTTGACAAAGATTTTTAAAAAATTAACAAAATAAACGAACCTTGATAATCTACATTTTAAAAGTATCATGGATCTCTGCTACATGGTATCCAGCTTCCTCAATTTGATGTTTTACATCAGATGATTGGTCCAAAATAGGGTTGGTGTGGTTGACATGAATAAAATATATTTTTGACTTGTCCATATCGGATAGCGATTTAAAACGATCCATACTTTCTGAAACTAAGGGGTGCGGGATTTCTTCTATTTTTCTGTTAGGAATTTCCTTACTGCTATAGAATGTTGCATCAAGAAAAGCATAATCCACATTTGTAATTTCTGAGTTGATATCAAGGTCCCATTTTTCCCATTTATCGATATCTGGAATAAATAGTGCTGTTTTGGTTGGACCAATTATTTTGAATCCCACAGTTTCAGAGAATTCGTCTCTATGGGGTACTAACAGTGGAATCACTTGTAAGTTGTTAGAAACTGAAGTAGTCGTGTTGCTTTTTAGGGAGGAAAGACGAATATTTTTATCTTCAACTAACTGGCTCCAAGGGCCATTCTTTTCAAGAAAAGTTTTCATTTTTGGCATTGCATAAACCGGAATACTGGAAGCATTGTTAGCTTCTTTTCCGAAATACATCAAACCAGTATAATGTCCAATATGTGCGTGGGTTATAAACACCCCATCTGGGAGATCATTAGAGCTGAAATTTTCATGGTCAGAAAGCAAAGCAAGCTGTTCAGGCATATCAGGACTTGCCTCAAACAGATACTTTTGATGGTTTTCTGGATCAATAAAGCCTAAAGAAACAACCAAATTAGAATGGTCTAAATTTTTTCTAAGATTTTCGCAGCAAGCCTGGTGACAATTCATGTGTGGAGCACCAGCATCTTGAAGGGTTCCAAGAACAATAAGGGTAGGGGAGTCAACAGGTTCAAAACTGATATTTTCTATCTCGTTTTGGATTAGAGTAGAATCACCAATTTCTGAAGATTCAGGATCATCAATTTCTTGAGTACAGGAAAGTATTAATAGGCAAAATAAGCTGTAATAAAATTTGCTCATGTTTAAAGATAAAAAAAAGGCTCAAGTAAACTACTTAAGCCTTTTTCTTTGTGTTTTATTGAACTTATTCGGCAGATTCTGTTGTGTCATCTGTATCAATAACATCAGCAGATCCTTCTTCTACTTTTTTCTTTTTCAAGTAGTCAGGTAATTCTAATCCTGCCATATCAAACATTTCGTTTAATGGTGGAACAGAACCGTAAAGACCACTTAAGAAACCAGCAGTAGATGTTTTACCATCAGCTCCGCCTTTTCCGCTATCCCAAACAGTAACTTTATCAATTTTAATGTTCTTGATTGCTTCAGACTGCATTCTTACTAATTCTTCAATCTTATCAGCAATAATTAACATTGCGGCATCTTTACTGTTGTTACCAGCAGCTTTAACGATTTCATCAAAACCTTGTGCTTGTTTCGTTAAAATTTCAAAGATACCTTTCGCCTCTGCTTCTCTCTTTGCAAAGATCGCATCTGCCTCACCACGAGCAATTCGTCTGATAGTTTCTGCTTTCGCTTCTGCGTCAATCTCAATTTTAGATTTTTGAATTTGCGCTGGTACTACAACGTTGGCGTATTCAGTAGCTTGATCTCTTTCGGCTCTAGCTTGCTCAGCTAATTGCTCAGCATGGTAAGATTCCTCTAAGGCTTTCGCAGATTGTACTTTCTCAGCAGCGATCGCCGTTTTTTCTGCCTCCGCCTCTCTTTGTCTTCTTAATGAATCTGATTCAGCAATTGAAATTTGAGACGTATTCTCTCCTTCAATCGCTCGTGCATTTGCTTCGGCTGTAGCGATACGCTCAGCTTTAGTTGCTTCTGCCTCACCAATTTTAGCCTTGGCTTGAGCGTTGGCAACCTGAACTCTTTCATCTTGAACAGCGTTTGCTTCACCAATTGATCCATCTCTGTTTTTCTCAGCTACCGATTTTCTCGCGTCATTGATGGCGTGAGCAGCAGCCTCTTTACCTAGTGCTTCAATATATCCAGACTCATCCATGATATCTGTCACGTTCACGTTGATCAATTTCAATCCGATTTTTTTCAACTCGGCCTCAACATTGTGTGATACGTTAGATAAGAATTTATCTCTATTGTTGTTAATCTCCTCAATATCCATTGTTGCAATTACTAAACGCAATTGCCCGAATAAGATATCAGTTGCAACTCCTTTGATTTGATCTTTAGACAGACCCAATAAACGCTCAGCGGCATTCGCCATCACTGAAGGTTCAGTTGAAATTGCTACGGTAAATCTTGAAGGAACATCCACACGGATATTTTGCTTAGATAAGGCATTTTTCAACTCAACTTCAATTGAAATAGGCGATAAATCCATGAACTCATAGTCTTGGATGATTGGCCAGATAAAAGAAGCACCACCATGTACACATTTAGCTGTTCTTCCACCTTCTCCGCCACCTGATACTTTTCCGTATACCACCAAGATTCTATCAGAGGGGCAACGTTTGTATCGTCTGAACATGGCATAAACGAAAATCACGAGAACCAACGTTGCAGCTGTGATTCCGATTAGCGTAAATGGAACACCTCCAATTCCGCCTTGTTGTAATAATACTGTATTCATATTTTTATTTTTTTAATTTTTCTACTAATAATAATTCTCCACTAACAATTTCTGTCACTTTAATGACATTACCTTGAACAAGGTCTTCTTCATCATCTGTTAAGGCTTCTAATTCTCTTAATGATCCTTGAACTTTAATCTGGATTTTTCCTATTGTGCTTCTGTTTTTACCAACAGTAATATAGACTTCACCGATTTGCCCAATTGCGTTTTTTATCAATAATGTTCCGCTTTCTGCTTGTTTGGCCATAAATGCAAACAACCAAGCCATGACAAACATCATAATTAATCCGGCAATTAAAGAAATTACAATCGTAATTGTTGATGAATAACCACTGTTGATACTGGCAATTCCTGCCCAAGCAAATACCGTAAAGAAACCCGTGACGTTTTTGACTGTCAAAAATTGAAAGCCAATGCCACCATCTGCTTCAATATCGGCATCCACACCATCCATATCCGCATCTACTCCACCGATAATTGTTCCAAGAAACAATACCACAAAGATTAAACTTGCAATAAGAGCTATTATCCAATAGACATGCTCCAGTTGGGTCATTGCCCCCCCCCACTCTTCCATAAATTTTAGGTTTTAAGTTATAAATTAATAAACTTAGCTTAAAAATAGTCTTTTTATTCAATCTTGGTACCTAAACTCAATAAACTAATTATTTCAGCTAATTGCTAATAATATTAGTAAAAAAAATAATATGAAGCAAGAAAAATCGTAAAAATCGTCAGGAAATTACTCCAAAAGGCCTAATCTTGGTAGTTTTGGAATGATGGACATGACGTGGTTCTATATTTTATTGCCCATTGTTGCAATGCTTTACGGAGCTGTCGGGCATGGTGGAGCTTCTGGTTATTTGGCTTTAATGGGATTGTTTTCTTTTGTTCCGGATGAGATGCGACCAACAGCTCTAGTGCTGAATTTATTTGTGGCAGGAATAGCTTTTATTCATTTTGCTCGTTTAGGATGTTTTAAATTTAGAACCTTTGCAGTGTTTGCGTTAGCATCAATTCCTATGGCTTTTTTAGGTGGGACTTTTGAAATTCAAACAGGTCTTTATAAAATGATACTTGGGCTGTTTTTACTGTTAAGCGTTGCAAAAATGATGGGCTTACTGGATAAAATATTGAAAAAAGAGGATTACGATTCGAAATCTAATTCAGTGAATTTACCGATTGGGTTGAGTGTTGGGGCGGGAGTTGGCTTTTTCTCTGGGTTGATTGGAATAGGCGGAGGGATTATTTTAAGTCCAATTTTATTATTGTCTCGTTGGGCAAATGCCAAAGAGGCTGCAGCAATTTCTGCTCTATTTATTTGGGTAAACTCTTTGGCGGGATTAGCTGGGCAGTATTATCATGACAAATTACTGTTAAATGAGCATCTATTTTTGATGATAATTCTTGTGGTAATTGGCGGATTTATTGGTGGATTCATAGGTGCTAAGAAATTAGATAATAAAAAATTGAGGTTTTTATTAAGCGTGATGTTATTAGCGGCTGCTTTAAAACTTATCTTCGGACAATGAAAGTGAAAATTCTCTATTTTGCCCAAATAGCTGAAAAGTTAGGATGTACTACTGAGATGTTTGAGATTCCAGACAGCATGGGTTCTGAAGCTTTAGTTGATAAATTAAAAGTAAAGTATCCTGAGCTGAATAATTTGACTTTTGCTATTTCGGTGAATCAAACTTTGGTACAAACTGATACCAAATTAGAGGATGGTTTTGAGGTGGCACTTTTGCCTCCCTTCGCTGGAGGATAATCAGTGCTTTGCTCCTTTAAGAATTCCAAAAACATGCATTACAAAAGGAAAAACGGCATCCATGCTTTCTTTTGCCCCATTGGTTGATCCTGGCAAACACATGACTAAGGAATCACCTTTTACACCAACCAAACTTCTAGATAGCATGGCATATGGCATGCGCTCTTGCCCATAACTTCTGATAGCTTCTTCAATTCCCGGAATTCTTCTATCTATTAGTGATTCTAATGAATCAGGAGTAATATCTCTGGATGACAATCCTGTTCCACCAGTATAAATGATCAACTTGGTTTTATTTTCAATCGCGGAATTGAATTCATCTTGAATGCGTTCTTTCTCGTCAGGAATGACTTTGTAATCGGCAATTGATACCTTGAATTTCTCTAACTTTTCAATGATCGCTTTGCCAGCTTTGTCTTCTTTTTGACCAGCAGATATGGTGTCAGAACAAACTATTACTGCAGCAGTAATGTCTGCGCGATCTAAAAATTTGTCTTTGTAATCAGATTTACCACCTTTTTTGGATACTAATCTGATGTTATTGATTTCAATTCCTTTGTCAATTGGTTTGAGCATATCGTACATGTTGAGTGCAACAATACTTGCGCCATGCATGGCTTCAACTTCTACTCCTGTTTTATAGATGGTTTTGACTTCAATGTTTATTTTAATTTCTAATCCCGAAATGGAGTAGCTAATTTTGGTTGATTCAATGGGTAAAGGATGGCAATCAGGTAAAAGGTCTGATGTTTTTTTTACGCCTAACAATCCAGCGGCCTTTGACATTTCAAAAACATCTCCTTTCGGAACAGTTTTGTTGTTAATGGCATCAATTGTTTCTTGCTTGCTGACAGTTACTGTTGCCTCTGCAGTTGCAATTCGTAATGTGTTTGTTTTTGCCGTGATGTCTACCATGATGTAAATATAATTATTCTGCATGTGGTGCATGCAAAGTAGACAGTATTAGTCTTTCTTTCCCCCCTTTCGCTTGCGCTGAAGCTTCAGCGAAGGAGCATGGAGGGGGATTATGGGGGAGGATAAATAACGAAAGCATTATCTCTCCTTGATAAGTAGAATTCCCCTATTTATTTACCTTCCATTGATGAGAATCATCCTCAAAAAGTTCTTTCCCAAAAACGGGTGCTTTGGCTTTGATTTCTTCTACTAAATATCGACAGGCATCCATAGCTTCTTTTCGGTGAGCTGAACTCGTAAATACGAACAAACAAATTTCACCTGTTTTCACAATTCCGTTGCTGTGATAAATGTGCATACAAGTCAAGTCATATTTTTCAAATGCAGACTCTCTGATTTCGTGAAAGGTTTTTAAAGCCATCTCGTTATAAGCTGAATACTCAATAGCTTGAACCGTTTTTCCGTCAATTTCATCTGCTCTTACTTGACCTAGGAAGATGTCGTGAGCACCAATGTTGGTCTTCACTTGGTGGTGAGCAATTGATGTGGCTATTTTTTCAGGAGTAATGGGTCCTTCTACGAAAACGTTTTTGTAAGTCATGTTGGATGATTTATCGGGTAAAGATAAGGATCCTCCCCCTCGGTCCCCCTCAAAAGGGGGAAGAATTTGGTGATTTCTTTTTTATCACGAATGATTGAATTATTTATATGTTCTATAATTCCAAGATAAAGATCCTCCCCCTCGGTCCCACTCCAAAGGGGGAAGAATTTAGAAGTTTCATTTTTATTATGAATGATTAAAGAATTATGCATAGGTTCCTGATTAGAGGAGACTGAGGCTCTAGAAGTCACATCCGAATTAGAGCACTAAGCACTCAACTAAATCACCTTTTTGATATGAAGTAATGGTTTCAGGGATGTAAATAAGACAATCTGCTTCAGAGAATGAGCTGAGCATGGCAGAGCTTTGTGCGTTCAAAACACATATTTTTCCATCAGAGATTTTTCCTTTTAAAAATTCTGAACGTTGTGCTTTTCTGCTGTAATTTTCGGCTAATGGTAATTTCAATCGTTGACACCCTTTAAACTCACTGCCTTGAAATTTTTGGAGGGCAGGGTAGATGTACACATAAAATGAGGTTAAAGCTGCGGCTGGGTTTCCTGGAAGAGCAAAGATGCTGGTCTTTCCTTTTTTTCCAAAATAGAGCGGCTTGCCTGGCTTTTGTTTGACTTTATAAAAGACCTGTTCTACTGCCAATTCTTGCAGGGCTTTACCTACAAAATCATAGTCTCCTACCGATATTCCGCCTGATAAAATCACGAAATCATTACTTTCAATAACACTCTGAATGGCAGCTACAGTGGCTTGGTAATCATCCTTAATCTTAAGGTGCGTGATATTCGAAATTCCTTTGGATTTAAACGCCGCATCTAGCATAACAGAATTACTCTCGTACACCTGTCCGTATTTCAATGCTTGTCCAGGTTTTACCAATTCATCTCCAGTTGTTAGAATTGCTACTTTAGGTTTTTTATAGACTTCAATTTTTGTTAATCCAAGAGTTGCCAAATATCCCACGGTCGCTGCATCAATATAAGTTCCCGCGCTTAATGCTTTCGCTCCAGTTTTTATTTGCTCAGCTTGTGGTCGAATATTGCTATTCAATTTTATTTCAGTTGTAAAGCTAATATTACGGTCTTTATTCATGACATCCTCTTGCCTCACAACTGTATTTGCAGAAGCAGGAACGGCTGCTCCTGTAAAAATTCTTACAGCCTGACCTTTTGTCAATACAAACTGTTGGTCAGATCCCGCTGCGACTTCACCAATAACTTCGTATTCTTCAATGTTGTCATCAAAGTTCACCGCATAACCGTCCATTGCTGATTGTGGAAAAGGAGGCATGTCAATTGGTGAAATAATATCATGGGCCAAGGTAAATCCAAGTGCGTCTGTTACTGAAATGGATTGGCTTGTTCCTTCAGGGATGTTAGCTTGAACGAGTTTGATTGCTTCTTCAACGGATATCATGTTGTGAATTTACAAATCCTCACCTGTAATCCCTTTGAAAATGGGGAATAAATAATTCTAAAAATTGTTTTGAGAAAAATGGAATTCATTAGATTTACTTAATGAGCAATAAATTTTACATAGACCCAGATATCAAAAAAGCTGAAACATTGCCAGCAGATTTTTATAGAGATCCAGAAGTATTTGAAAAGGTAAAAACCTCTGTTTTTATGAATTCTTGGCAATTTGTGGGGGATGAATCATTGCTTCCATTTGAGAAATATGCGCATCCATTTTCTTATTTAGAGCACTTTATTAATGAGCCGTTAGCCTTGGTGAAACAGGCTGATGGTTCTATCAAGTGTATGTCAAATGTGTGTACCCACAGAGGGAATATTGTTGTTCAGCAAGCGGGTAAACAAAGAGGTTTGAGTTGCATGTATCACGGTCGCCGTTTTTCATTAGAAGGAGATTTTGAACACATGCCCGAATTCTCAGAGGCTGAAAATTTTCCAAGGGCATGCGAAGGTTTGAAAAATTTTCCGGTAGAAAGATGGGGGCAATTCATCTTCACTGGTCTAAATCCAACTTTTGAATTTTCAGAAGTGATAGCAAAGATGAAAGAACGTGTGGGTCATTTGCCTTTGGAGCACTTTAAGTTAGATTCGTCATTATCTCGTGATTATTTGGTGAACGCCAATTGGGCCTTGTATTGTGATAATTATTTAGAAGGATTTCACATTCCGTTTGTTCATCCTGATTTGAACGCAACTTTAGATTACGGAACGTATAAAACGGAGTTGTACGATCACATGTCGCTTCAAATTGGTTTTTCGGATGATGGTGTTGAATGTTTTGATTTACCTACTGGGCATCCAGATGAAGGAAAGAAGGTAGCCGCCTATTATTACTGGGTTTATCCCAATATGATGTTTAATTTTTATCCTTGGGGATTACCGATTAATTTGGTGCAGCCGGTTGGCATGGCCAAAACTAAAGTGAAGTTCATCTCCTATGTTTATGATCATGAAAAGTTAGAAGTAGGTGCCGGGGCATTGTTGGATAAAGTGGAACGAGAAGATGAATTTGTGGTGGAAGGAGTTCAAAAAGGGATATCGTCTCATTTTTATCAAAGAGGGAGGTTTTCACCATCACGTGAACAAGGTGTGCATCACTTTCAACGG
>JAUHXX010000132.1 GCA_030426825.1 Bacteroidia bacterium
CGTAACAACTTGACAATTATTAGCATCTTCTATTGTGACATAATTATAACCTGCCAACAAATTTGAATTGGTAGATGACTGAGTGGCAGAATTCGTAATCGTTCCATCAGGCCATGTAAAAGTGAATGGGGCAACTCCGTTGACGACAGTTGCGGTCATTTCACCAGTCGCATCACCTTTACAATCTACATCCAATCCGGTTGCACTCGCAGAGTATTCCATGGCATCCAAAGTGAATGTGCCGCCATTTTGAGCAGTAAATCCACCTAGCGGATAAGTTCCTTGATACCAATCATACTTAAAATTAGCCAGAGAGAACGGGATACTAATTAACGGTCCACCTGTTCCAATAGAGAATCCTGGAATATTAATTGGTGGAATTAACCAAAAGCCAACAGGTGGCACGCAAACTGTTTTCCAGCAAATTTTCCATGGTTTACTCCATGTTCCGCAAGGGTAAGGAATGGATGCACAAACAGGAGATATCCATATCCCAGGGAACAATTGAAAACTGTTTAATGAAAGATCGAATTGAAGTGCTTCGATAATAAAATCGAGGGCCAAGGAATCATAGATATGACTTGTAAAATTGTCCTCATTTTTAATATTATAATTCATATCTACATCCGCGAATTCATAATTACAAGGGTATTCTACGCGTAAATCATTTCCTAAATCAACTGTAGCAGATTGAGAGAAACCGGTTTCAAGAATAGCCCCGGAAATTGGATCAACTTCTTCAAAATTCAAAGGAACCGGAAAGTTGAAAGTGCCCTCAACATTAGGGCAGAAATTAAATTGATGCTGGTTATGCAAATTCAATTGCAGTGTCGAAGAAAAGAGATTATAGGTGAAATTCACTGGTCCGATACTATATGAATTCGATAAGTTTTTCATTACAACACCGACCGGGCCTGGAATAAAATTCCCCATAAATTTAATCAAATCAACGCCTACTTGCACATAATGTTTACTTCCGAAGGCTCCAAGGCAGTTTCCGTATATATAATCATTAGTTTGAGTGGTAGGTAAATCAAGAAAACCTGAAATTCCTAAACCATTATTCGGCATCATTACCGGGAAGCCAGATTGTTTTATCCAAGCAGGAAGAGTGTATGCACCAGTAGGGGTAGGACTAGTACAATACCCAAAGCCAGGAGGTGGACAGGAGCCTGTATAAGAGCCCGTTACCCCAGGGTATATAGCCTCATATTGATTTATTTTAAAAATAGGGAATGTCTCATTGACATTTACATCAACATTAGGCGAAGTACAGTATCCAATACAAACAGTCGGATGAATATAAGCGTTCAAATTAGTGGTCATTTCCAGAGCTGTCTCACCCATTGATGGCGGTGAAGAATTTAAAGCCCAGCCATTTGTGACATTGTAATCCGTATTGACGGTGACCCAAGTTCCTCTGTCAATCGTGTTTGCACTCGGGTACGTAATGTCAGCTTGAATGGGGTAATCCACATCTACATATCCTGCAGTAATCCCTTTCATATAGAATCTAGCGCCAATATTACCCCAGGTGCCTGCTGAAATTTGTCCACCCCAGCTTCCAAAACCATAGCCAACATTGGTGATTCCACCAACTGGCCCGAAACTGGTATTCCAAGGCACGTTGAACAATGGCACATCAATATCTGATACATAGGCATTGCCCGGTCCCCAGATGCTCTGTTGTGTAGTAGAGAACATCACGTTGTCACTCATGGTTGTAGTTTGGGCATGCGAAATACCTTGACTTAAAACCAATAATAGCGATATGATGACTTTACTCTTCAAACAAGGCAGTTTTAAAAGAAGCAATTATGACAGGGTTTAGAACTGGTGATATCATTGCTGGATAATTAGCAAAAACCATGTATGTTTTTTTATCCGTTCCTATTATCATAACCAATCGTTCGACAAGTTGATCTTGTATTGCAAAGTGAACTTTAAACAAAGTGCCTTCAACTCCCGAATTCAGTACTATTTTTTCGTTTGAAATTAGTTTTGAATTTGACGCCGTAAAATCTTTATTTGCGAATTCGTCCGCGACATTAGATGCTGAACGATAAGGTACTTCAACTATAGCGATAGAACCACCTGCTCCTGAATGAATAAATCCTATAAAACCAGTGTCAGGAACAATAAAATGTAGAGGGCTCTGTAAAGAAAAATTAATTTTTTCAAAATGAGTTCTCTCAGCCAAATCCTTCTGAAAATCAAGACTTGGGTCATTTTCAACCGTAACTTGAGCCGAACCCAAGTTGGCAAAAAAAGATAAAAAAAGAAGAAGTAGTAAGTTTTTCATTTCATCAATAATCTCGCAAGATAATTCGTTTCGCTTTAACAGTCAACTTTTTAGTTGTGAATTTCCCCACTTTTTATTTCTATTTCGTTCAGATTAATTTTAAAAAAAACAGATTCCTTAAATCGTTTTAGAACAAAGTTGCCCTATTACTTTCCAATCTAAACGTTTAAGACGGACTGAGAGTAGTTAGAGTTTAATTTCCTTAATCCATCAAAGAGTTAATTTGTTTTGAAAGCAATATTGAGTGTCTTATATTTGTTTGAATTTGAGAATCCTACGGGATATTTTCTATTCTCAATTTGTTAGAATGAAACTGACTTACACTACGTTGAAATTAATCTTATTATTGCTCTTTTTTCAAGGAGGGAAAAGTTATGCGGCGGATTATTACTGGGTAGGAGGAACAGGTAATTGGTCAGATTTTTCGAATCACTGGGCCACGACTTCAAACGGTGGAACATTTCATACATCTATTCCGAGTTTAGCTGATGATGTTTATTTTGATGGTTTTTCATTTAATGTCGGAGACACCGTATTTCTTGATATAGCTGCTTTATGTAATAACGCGAATTTATTGAACGCTGCAGGTGTTATATATGCAAATAATAATTGGACTTGCTCAGGTTTGTTTGATGTAACATACGGACAAGTGCATTTGAATGGTAATACCCTGACAGCCTACAATATTGATTTGGCATTTGCGAGCTTTTTTGGTAATCGTACTATGAACTTTGCGAATAGTACCATTAATATAACAGGTGATGGAACGGCAATGGCTGTGAATTCTTTCAATCTTATTGAGGATTTTACGAATGCTGTTTTTAATTTCAACTATCCAGGGGCTAATTTCGTGAACTTTACAGCAGGGGGAGCCAACGTTCAATACGCTGAAATTAATGTTAATACGGCTAATTTTCAAACGATTGGACAAACCAAGGTTGACACAATAAACTTTGTTGCAGGCTCGAACATTTTATTGGCAGATGGTCCAGGTTCGAATCTAGACTGTTATAAACTGACGTTACCTGGAGATTGTGGGAATAAAATATACCTGAGTTCTTCAACTGGTAATCAGGCATACATTGATTTGCAAGGGCAGGTCGTTAATGCAACGGGTCTTGTACTCTCTTCAATAAATGGAACCAACGGGACATATTCGGCAACAAATTCTATTGATCAAGGTAATAATTCGGGCTGGACCGTAAATGAAAACCCCTCAAATATTGATTATTACTGGGTAGGAGGGACAGGAAATTGGAACGATCCGAATCATTGGGCAACGGCTTCTGGGGCTGCTCCAGATTTATGTATCCCAGGACCGAATGATAATGTGTTTTTCGACAACGCTTCGGGTTCTGGATTCATTACAACAGTTGATTTACATGCTTATTGTAATAACATGACCTGGACTGGGGTTTTAGGCACGCCAGATCTAGCAGGGTCTGTGCCACTAACTTTAAGGGGCTCTATGGTTCTTGACGCTGGGATGACCTCTAGCTATACAGGTGAGATAGAGTTCGCCTCTGTAGGCGCAGAAACAATCACAACAAATGGAGTAACCTTAAACGGGGATATCCGATTTAACAGGAATACCGGTTCATGGTCATTAACGGATGATTTGCTATCTACTGCATTCGTTCATTTGGACTCGGGATCCTTTACTTCAAATCTGAATGATATGACAATAGGTGGTCTTTTATCAGATGAAGTTTCTGTCAGAAATTTGGATATATCATCATCTCAAATTACATTGACTGAAACAGGTATGGTTTGGAGTTTGGAACCAACTAGCTTGACCTTTACTTCTTTAAATTCAGAAGTCCACGTCAATCACACAAATTCCGCATTATCGAGTTTACAATGTGGGGGTCAACAATATAATGCCGTTAGATTTTATAATCCTCACAGCGAAATATTAAACGATAACTTTTTTAACCTAGTAGAACTGCAACCAGGGATTACATTAACCTTAGAAAATGACACAGATCAGCAAATAGACTCTTTGATAGCAATTGGAAATTGTGCATTACCTATTACTTTTCAGTCCTCGAATAACACTAGCCCACCAGCAAATATTACCAAAACTGGTTTATTCGATACATTGATTGTAGATTACTGTAATATTTTCAATGTAACGGCAGACAATTCACTTTTACATTATAACCTGGCTCAAAACTCCATACTAGGTTTTGTGACAACAGGTTGGGATACAACAACAGCTCCCGGTGGCGCAGATTTTTACTGGGTTGGTGGTTCTGGAGACTGGTCTGATTTATCTCATTGGGAATCTCCTTTAACTGTGCCAGCGACATGTCTTCCGACAATTAGAGATACAGTTCGATTTAATGGAGGATCGTTTTCAGCAGCTGGTCAAACGGTCAACGTTGATTTAATGGGTTACTGTTACAGGATGGACTGGACCGGTTCGGAAATAAACTCTCCAATATTTAACCTGGAAAGCAGTGTCAATATAAGAGAGGATCTGATATTAAATAATACAATGAGCATCTCCAATACCGATTCGATTGCTCAAATTCGTTTTATCCCTCACATTAATAATTCTGAGTTTGTAACTTTTGATAGACCTGTTCATGCGAATGTTTTCGCTACAGGGTTTTTGGCAACGGATACGATTAGCCTGAACGGGAATTTAAGAATGGACGATCCATCTACGTTGAATTTTGGTGCGGGAACATTTGATACGAACTCAGACACCATTTTTGCTGGTGAATTTATCACTACAGGAGATCAATCCAAAACAGTCCTATTGAATAATAGTGTACTGCAATTGAGGTACGGAGCGATTTTTAATGATTATTCATTGTTATCGAATATGCTAAATGTTGTACCTGGCAACTCAGAAATCACCATTCTAGGGAGTACTGGAATCGACTACTTTTTTGGAGATGATCAAACTTTTAACGATTTAATTATTTACTCCGGGTCTACTCAACCGTATACTTTGTTCAGTGGTAGCAATACTTTTAACGATTTAGTTTTTAATGCCGGCCTTGGAGTATTAGTTGACTCTAATGAAACTCAAACAATTACAGGGAATTTTACGGCAATTGGGACCTGTTTAGATAGTATTTTTATTGAATCTTCGTCACTCATCAATGCAACGACTTTTAATTTGGCAAACCCTGGACAGGCAGAATGTACAAATCCAACAGGAATCAATATTACGAATACTACACCTCTAACTGCTTATTTTAGTAGTGATTATGGAAATAATGGTGGTTGGACATTTGATCCGACTTTGCCCACTACGGCCAATTTTACTGTTCCGTATGATTATTGTTTTGGAGACCCTGTTACTTTTACCAATACATCAACGGCCTATGCTGGTGGAATAGGCGCTCTAACCTTTGAATGGGATTTTGGAGATGATACGTTAAGTGGTGACACATCATCAATGGTTCATCCAACATATACGTATGTCAATGATGGTGTGCATTATGTTTACTTGACTTCAACTTACACCAACTTTTGTTCGGATACTTTACTTGATTCTGTCAGAATTAACGATCCTAATTTAATTGTTATAACGAGTGCTAGTGATACTACAATTTGTGATGGTGATTTAGTTAGTTTCAATGGTTCAACCTATGCGGGAGGAGGAACGGTAACTTATGATTTTCAAGTGAATAATGGGTCTGTCCAAAATTCACCATCTCCAATTTATGCTACTACCGGACTAAACAATGGAGATATCGTTACCTGTATTATTAATGCCAATGGTTGCCCAGATACTTCAGCTAACGTCTATACATTTACAGTAGATAACTTACCGGGCACGAGTCTCTCTTCATCTGATGCAGATGACATTATATGTGATGGGGATGCAGTGACCTTTACTGCCACAGGGGCAGAAAAGTATCAGTTTTTTATTGACGGAACACCGGTTTCTCAATTAACTACAACTAATGTTTATACAACATCCACGTTGGTAAATGGTCAAACAGTTACTGTAATGGGAGTAGATACAAGTACGACTTGTTCATATCAAGCACCAGAAACCTACACCATGACGGTGAATCCGCTTCCTAATCCTACAATGGTAACTTCGGATGCAGATCAAGTAATTTGTGCTGGAGATGCGGTTTCATTCACAGCTTCAAATGCCACTAACTACGAGTTTTTTGTTAACGGTGTCTCGGTTCAAGGACCAGGAGGAGCAAATGTTTATAATACTACTACCTTGAATAACTTGGATAATGTGACTGTCGTTGGATATACACTTGCTTGTCCAAATACAGCCCCTCAGAGTTTTACCTATTTTGTGAATGCAATTCCAAATACGATATTACTGAATAACACAGGTACCTCAATTTGCGAGGGAACCACAGTTTCATTTACTGGTTATAATGCTACAACGTATGAGTTTTTACTGAATGGAACCAACGTTCAAGGTCCTTCTGGAAACCCTAATTATTCGAATGGAGCTTTGGTTTCAGGAGATCAAGTTTCGGTGGTTGGAACCTCAAATAATTGTTCGCAGACTTCAATAGTTCAGACGTTTACAGTGAATCCTTTACCGGTAGTGACTTTAACCGCAGATGATCCGGATAGTACTATTTGTCAAGGAGATACGGTGACATTTACAGCCGGAGGAGCAATCCAGTATCAATATTATTTAAACGGTGTTCCGGTAGCAGGTGCAACAACTAATCCAGTTCATGTTTTCCCTAATCTTGCGAATGGGGATGTAGTAAAAGTGAGAGGTTTTATTGCAGGTGGATGTAACGATTTCAGTGCAACAGAATATCCAATGACAGTCATCCCTCAATTCAATGTGAATTTATTTGATTCTGATCCTGATAACGCTATTTGTTTTGGAGAAACTATCAACTTTACTGGGACAGGTACTGGTATTACAAGCTATGAACTTTTTGTTGATGGAGCTTCACATACAATTAACGGAACTGGAACTTTTCCGGTTTCAAATTTACCAGTTGGTTCTCCTCAAGTTTCTTTAAGTGGAACTAAAAATGGATGTACCTATTTCGCCAATGACACGATTACAATTAATGTGAATGTTGTTCCGACAATTGACATGACGAGTTCAGATGCGAATAACATTATTTGTGATGGCGACTCAATTACTTTTACGGCAACTGGTGGTACGACTTATGAGTTTCTAATTAATTCAATCTCTCAAGGAGTTACGGCTGTGGACACATTATTTAGTGATGGGTTAAACACAGGAGATGTTATAGATTTAATTGGCTATTCAGGTGGTTGTTCTAATACAAGTATCAGTTCATTTACAATTACTGTAGATCCAATTCCACCAACTGCCTTGTCAAGCTCTGATGTCAATAACATTATTTGTGAGGGTGAGACAATAACTTATACGGCTTCTGGAGCAAATAATTATGAGTTTTTCATTGATGGCGTTTCTCAAGGGCCACCTTCTCCAACCAATATATTAACGTCTAATTCTTTTGTTGGAACTCTGAATATATATGTTGAAGGCTATAACACTGGATGCTCGGCACCTTCAAACGCATTTACATTAGTAGTGAATCCGTTGCCAATTATTGATGTCGCCATATCAGATCCTGATACAACTATTTGTGATGGTGAAAGTATTACCATCACGGGTACTGGTTCTGGTACTTATGAGTTTATGATTAATGGAGTATCTCAAGGTCCTCCAACTTCAAACTCAACATTTAATACAAATTCGCTTGTTGATGGCGATCAAATTACCATTCAAGGGGTTGGAGTGAATGGGTGTTTTAACACATCTTCAGATCTTTACACATTTACCGTAATTCCAAACCCCGTAGTTTCTATGATATCTAGTGAGCCGGATAGTAGTATTTGTATCGGAGATACGGTGACTTTTAACGCTTCTGGTGCATCTGTTTATCAGTATTATGTTAACGGGAATTTAGCGAGCACAGGACCTACTTATGTGACTGACTCCTTGACAAATGGCCAAATTGTTCAGGTTTATGGATCAGATAATATCTGTGCAGCCTATGGTAACTCTATACCTTATTCAGTGTATAGTTATCCGGTAACTTCAATTATTTCTGATGATATAGATCAAACGATTTGTCAAGGAGATCAAGTCGTTTTCACTGGTTTGGGCGCATTTGATTTTGAGTTTTTTGTAAACGGAACTTCAGTTCAAGGTCCTACCACCCAAGATTCTTTGATTACCACAACCATTAATAACGGAGATGTGATTACTGTAGAAGGCGGTAATCAAGGTTGTATATCTAATTCAAACGCGTTAACCTTTACCGTGAATCAATATCCGAATACAACCTTAACTTCATCTGTTCCCTCAAATCAAATTTGTTTTGGAGATCAGGTGGATTTCACAGCCGGTTCAGCAATCCAATATGAGTTTTTCATTAACGGAATCTCTCAAGATCCTGCAAGTACACAAAATTTATTCAGTTCGGATGAATTGAATAATGGAGATGTTATTACCGTTTTAGGATATGATGGGGATTGTGCGGCATTGTCTGCTACAGTTATTACTATGGGTGTTGATGTTATGCCAATAGAATTGACAGCCTTGCCTGGAAATATTATATGTGTTGGTGATCAAGTTGATTTTACGGGAGTAGGTGCAGATACATACGAGTTCTTTGTTGATGGTAATTCAGTACAAGGTCCTTCAGCAACAAATACCTATTCAACGACAACATTAACGAATGGGCAAGTGGTAAGTTTACAAGGTTTCTTGGCCTCAACAGGTTGTCTGCAGTATGCGCCAACATCTCAACTTTTTGTTGTCATGGATAACCCAGTGATAAGTGCATTGTCCTCAACAACTATTTGTGAAGGTGACTCTGTAGTTCTTGAAAGTTCTTATCAGACATGGAATCAATGGTATTGGGATGGATCTGCGTTAGCTGGAGAAAATGATATTTATTACCAAGCTTATGATGCCGGAACCTACCATGTTGAGGTAACTTTAGGTGGGGTTGATGAAGTTTGGGGACTTGGAAGTAATGCAGAAGGTCAATTGGGAGATAATACAACTATTAATTCATTGACTGCGATTGAGGCAGTAGGCCTTTTAAACATTGTTGAATTGGAAAGAGCGTACACGGACTCGCTGGACAAACGTGAGTCATGCGCTATTTGCATTATCAACCCAGGCAATCCGACAGGTCAAGTGCTGAGCTTGGTAAACATCCAAGT